>JAUNJI010000001.1:0-52854 GCA_030533295.1 Eubacteriales bacterium | reverse complement strand
GTTTTTCTTACTGTTCCCAGTCTTTTTCCTTCAGGTTGGTGTAGATGTACACGCCTGCGGAGACCGAACAGATCAGGAACATGATGACCGAGAGCGCGGCCGAGCGGTTGTAGGCCAGATACCGGTTGAACTGGTCGAACAGCGCGATGCCGAGCATCTTGGGCGCGTTGCCGCCCATCAAATACGGCGTGGTGAACGAGCCGACGTTAGTCATGAACACGAAGGTCGCTGCGATGATGACATCCTTGAGCGAGAGCGGCAGGATCATCGAGGTGAACACCTTCAGCTTGCTCGCGCCCACGTCGCGTGCGCCCTCGATGATGGAGTCCGGGATCGCGCCCAGACCGGCCGTGATCATCAGCGCCGCGAACGGGATGTTGAACCACAGGTTCATGACGATCAGGCCGCTCGCGTTGTACATCAGGCCGAGTTTGAGGTCGAGCCCAAAAAGCTGACCGAAGCGGTTGACCAGACCGGAATCGCGGATGATGGTGATCATCGCATACACCGCGCACATCGCGGGCACGAATCGCGGCAGCAGATACAGCGTGCCGATCGTCTTGGCGATGCCCGAATGGATGAACCGCAGGTAGAGCGCCAGCAGATACGCGACCACGATCGCGATCACGACCGTCAGGATGACGACGTACATCGTGTACAGGATGTTTTTGATCTGTGCGGGGTCAGTGAAGAAATATTTGTAGTTATCCAGCGTGAACGCGCCGGTGTCCTCGTCCTGAAAACTCTGGATCACAGCCGAGATGATCGGATATGCGACCGTGAGCATGACGACGAGGAAAGCCGGCATGACCAGACCGTAGGCAACCAGTTTTTGTTTCAGGCTTTTGCTCATATTATCCCCTCATTCTCTTGGGTCAGCCGATCGCGCCGATCTCGCTGTCCCAACGCATATTGAAGTCGGTGGAAAGATCGCCGATGGACATGATGCGGAAGTTGGAAACGTCCAGACCGGCCAGATCCTCATAGCCCGTCATATCCATATCCGTGGTATCGATCAGCGGGATCGCAGCCATCTCCTCGACCAGGATCTGCTGCGCCTCGGGGGACAGCATATAGTTGATGAACGCATACGCGCCCTCCTCGTTGGAGCCGATGGTCGGGATGGACAGCGTCTGCAACGAGCCGGTCAGCGCCGGATCGAGCTGGGTGATCTGGATGGAGTCGCGGATCGCGCCCTGTGCACGCTGGCTGAGCACCATGTCCGCCCAGTTGGGGCACATATCGATCTCGCCCTGATTGAGCAGGTCGAGCGTGCCCTGGTTCTTGGCCGGGTAGACGACCTTGCCGCTGGAGGAGTACATATACTGGTGGATGTCCTTGAGGAAGGCGAAGCCCTCGTCCCACTTTTCGGTGTTCGCGGGATCGTCCGAGGTGAACAGCTCCTCGGGCAGGGTGTTGTAGACCGCGGTGCGCGCGAAGGAGTCGCCCGAGCCGCCGGTGCCGGGCGCGTTGTACGCGAAACGACCCGGATTGGCCTTCATCCACTCGACCAGCTCATCCCACGTCTGGGGCGGGGTGGGCACCTTGTCGGAGTCATAGGCCAAAATGACCGTGGTGCCGCGATAGGGCTGCACGTAGTCGGTCGCGACCGAGCTCTTGGCCTCGACGCTGGCCGCGTTGGGCAGCTTGGCCGGGTCGAGCTTGACGAACGCATCCTCGCCGACCTGCGAGACGATCTTGGACAGGTCGTCGCCGCTCCAATCGACCAGATCGTAGTCGGTGTTGGTCTGCTTGGCCTTGACCGCGGCCGATACCATGTCGGCCAGCGTCTGCGCGCCGGTGCCGGACAGCATGAAGTTGAGCTTGACCTCGTACTCATCCGAGCGGGCGTTGAAGTCCTTGGTCAAGGACTCGAACACCGCACGGACGTTGTCCGAGCCGGTCGCCCAAAGGGATACGGTGGACTTGCCGCCCGCGCCGGGATCCGTCGCGTCCGAGCCGCCGCCGCTCGCGCCATTGCCGCAGCCGGCCAGCGCGGCCGTCAGCATCGTGCCGACCAGCAACGTAGAAAGCAGTCGCTTCATTTTCATTTTTCATTCTCCTCCTCGTGTCGTTTGATCGAAAATGGACAGGGGCGTTTTGCCGGAAACAGCTCCGCAAGCGGCCTCTGGTTGCCTACCTATCAGAACACGCTGTGCTTGCCGATCGACAGCGAGACCGGGTCGCCGGTCTTGAGGCGCTCGCTCAGCTCGCGATCGACGAAGCATTTGACGACCGTGTCCCCGTGCTGCACGGTGACGACCACATAGTGGCCGAGCACCATGATGGTGCGCACGACGCCGGTGTGGCGGCCGGTCGCGCCCTCAGTGAGGGTCACGTCCTCGGGGCGGACGGCGATGGTCGTGCCGTCCGGCTGCTCGATGAAGTTCATCTCGCCGATGAAGCCGGCCACGTGGCGGGTCGCGGGGTGGTCATAGATCTCGGTGGGCGTGCCGATCTGCTCGAACTTGCCCTTGTTCATGACCACGATGCGGTGGGACAGCGACATGGCCTCCTCCTGATCGTGCGTGACGAAGATGACCGTGATGCCCAGATCCTGCTGGATCTTTTTGAGCTCCTCGCGCATCTGCTGGCGGATCTTCGCGTCGAGCGCGGAGAACGGCTCGTCGAGCAGCAGCAGCGAGGGCTTGAGCAGCAGCGAGCGCGCGATCGCGATGCGCTGCTGCTGGCCGCCGGAGAGCTGGTTGGGGTATTTCTTCTCGCAGCCGGGCATGGAGACCAGCTGGAGGATCGCTTGGATGTCCTTGCGGATGGTCTCCTTGGGCACCTTGCGCAGCTTGAGGCCGAAGGCCAGATTTTCGTAGATGGTCATGTGCGGCCACAGGTTGTAGCTCTGGAACACCATCGCGGTCGGCCGCTTTTCGGGCGGCAGGGCGACCACGGACTGGCCATCGATCAGGATGTCGCCGCTGGTCACGTCCAGAAAGCCGCCGATCGTGCGCAAAATGGTGGTCTTGCCGCAGCCGGAGGGGCCGAGGAAGGTGACGATCTCGCCCTCGTAGATGTCGAGGTCGATGTGCTCGACGCCGTCGCCGTTGTCGTATTTTTTGGTCATGTCCTTGATCTGTAATTTGATCTTACGTTCGCTCATTTTGATCGTTCTCCTCCGATACGTGTGTTCGATCTTGTGCTCATTTCATCTTGAAGCCGCCGGCGATCGCCTCGGGCCCGATGAACTTGCGCATCGCGAAGATCAGCAGGGCGGAGGGGATGATCAGCAGGATGGCGAACACCGCGCCGATCTGCACAGCAGAGGAATCCAGCACGATGCCGTACATCGCGACCGGCATGGTCTGCACCTTGGCCAGACCGACCAGCATGGTGCCCTGCGCCTCCTCCATCGAGCCGAGGAAGGTGTAGAGCGTGGCGACGGCGATGCCGGGCACGGCCATGGGCAGCGTGACCTTGAAGAAGGTGCGCACCGGACCCGCGCCCACGTCGCGCGCGGCCTCCTCCTGCTGGCGGTGGACGGCGCGGAACGCGCTGGCGGGCAGCCAGACCATGAACATCATGGAATTGATCATGTGGATGATGACGACGCCGGTGTAGGTGCCCATCAGGTTGTACTTATAAAACAGCACGGCGATCGAGGTATAGATGCCGAGCTTGGGGAAGGCGTTGGTCAGCAGGAAGGACAGCATGAACAGCTTGCGGCCGCGGTATTTGAAGCGCGCGATGGAATAGGCCGCGGGGATGCACAAGATCATGGAGACGACGGTGGTGACGGTCGCCACGATGAACGACTGCACGATCGAGGACACCAAGCTCTGCTGGCTGAACACATAGCGCCACCATTTGAAGCCCCACTCCTGCGGCAGGACGGCCGGCGCCTGATATTCGTTGGCGAAGGCCAGCATCAGCATATTGAGCAGCGGGCCGTAGAAAAACAGGATAAAGGCCGCCAGCAGGATGAATTCGAGGAATTTGCGCCTGCCTACCGCATGGTAAAAGCGTCTGGGATCAAGCATTTTCAACATTTGGTCTTTCCACCCCTCTTTTTATGATGGTGTCGTTCGTTCGTGACGGGAAAGGTCGCTTTCGTTTTCCCCTTTGGTCATCATCTCCCCGTTTGGCTGCTGCTCGGGGATGGCGCACTGTCCGCAGGGTCAGGACAGAAAAATAGTCAGGCGTAACACAGCTAGACCCTTCCCAGATCAAACGGAACGGTAAGATCGTTACCCTGACTCACATCTCTAAGCAGCACGATTCGACTATTTGCAGTGTAGCATATCCGGCCGGATAAGGCAAGCGATTTCGCGGCATAAGGCAAATCTTTTCACAAACTTAACACTTATTTTTTGTAGTTTTTATATAAGATGCACAAGGGCGACTGTCGAAACAGGGTAGCCGCGGGCGTAAGAATATGGTATAATAGCCGCAGAGCGGCTATTATACTGCCTAAGAGCGGCTATCACACTGCCTATTTAATAATTATACAGTGTATCGACCCAAAAACAGCGATCAGACCGCGCATCGACCCGATCGGGCGGCAGACGCACGGACAGAGGAGGAACATAGATATGGAACGCAAGCGCAGAGAGTTCGTCGAGGCGATACAGCGGTCGCCGGTGATCGCGGCGCTCAAAAACGACGCCGGGCTGGAGCAGGCGCTGCAAAGCGACTGCTCGACGGTCTTTTTTCTGTATGGCACGATCTTGAACATCGCGTCGCTGGTGCAGCGGGCGAAGGACGCGGATAAGCTGGTGTTCGTCCACGCCGATCTGATCGAGGGGCTGACCGCCAAGGACATCACGGCGGACTTCCTCGCGCAGAGCACGGCGGCCGACGGCATCATCTCGACCCGCCCCAACCTCATCCGACAGGCCAAAACGTGCGGTCTGCTGACCGTCCAGCGCTTTTTCCTGTTCGATTCGCTCTCGCTCGAGAACGTGCTGCGGCAGAGCTCGAACGCGGACGTCGTCGATCTGCTGCCGGGCACCATGCCGCGCGTGCTCGCGCGGATCGCGCACAAGGTGCGCCAGCCGATCATCGCCAGCGGCCTGCTGACAGACAAGCAGGATGTCATGGCCGCGCTCTCGGCGGGGGCGCAGGCGGTCTCGACGACCAGCCCGGCGCTGTGGTCGGTGTGAGGGCGGCGGCGCGTCGGAAGATCGTCGCGGGTCGCGCAGATCGCTCTTGCGTGCGGCGATGTGCTGTGTTATAATGGGCGTAGAACAGCATATCGCTTCATTTGCTTGGAGATCAGAGTCAGGGTAGATGGCTGCACCGTCGGGGAGACCGGCGCGTGCGGCCGTGTGCGCTGGCTTTTTTGGTCTTGCGAAACAAAAAAGGGGGAAAGGGTCATGTTTGATGTAGCGATCATCGGCTGCGGTGTGATCGGCGCTTCGCTGGCGTACACGCTCTCGCAGTACCGCCTGCGGGTGCTGGTGCTGGAAAAGGAGAACGACGTGGCGATGGGCACCACCAAGGCCAACAGCGCGATCGTCCACGCGGGCTACGATCCCGCGCACGGCACGCTGATGGCACAGCTCAACGTGCGCGGTTCCGAGATGATGGAGGCGCTGTGTCAGCGGCTGTCGGTCAAGTATGCGCGCATCGGCTCGTTCGTGCTGGCGTTCGACGAGGCGCAGCGGGCGCAGCTGGAACGGATGCTGGAAAACGGCCGGCGCAATGGCGTGCCCGGGCTGGAGCTGCTGGACAGCGAGACCGCGCATCGGATGGAGCCTGATTTGGCGGACGAGGTGTGCGCCGCGCTGTATGCGCCGTCTGCCGCGGTCATCGATCCGTGGGGGCTGTGCATCGCCGAGGCCGAGGTCGCGGTGCGCAACGGCGTCACGCTCGCGCTGCGCACGGCCGTGACCGGGCTGACGGACGCGGGCGATCACGTGCGCCTGCACACCACGGCGGGCGACTACGACAGCCGTCTGGTCGTCAACTGCGCGGGCGGCTGGGGGCATGAGATCTGCGCCATGACCGGGCAGGACGAGTGGCAGGCCTATCCCTCGCGCGGCGAATATTACCTGCTGGACAAGTCGAGCGGCGATCTGGTCAGCCATGTGATCTTCCAGTGTCCGACGGCGGCGGGCAAGGGCATCTTGGTCGCGCCCACCGTGCACGGCAACCTGATCGTCGGGCCGAACGCGGTCGATGTGGACGATCCGCTCTGCCGCGAGACCACGCAGGCGGGCTTGGAGCAGGTCGCGGCGATCGGCCGCAAGAGCGTGCCGGGCATCGATCTCCGCCAGTCCATCCGCAACTTCGCCGGGGTGCGGGCGAACACGAGCGAGGATGATTTCATCATCCGTCCGGCGGCCGCGCTGCCGCGTCTGCTGCACGTGGCGGGCATCAAGTCGCCCGGGCTGTCGGCCGCGCCGGCGATCGCCGTCTATGCGACCCAACTGCTGGCGGACATGGGGCTGCCGCTCGAAAAAAAGCCGGATTGGGACGGCACGCGCACACAGATCTGCTTCAAGGAGCTGAGCGAGGCGGAAAAGACCGCGCTGGTCGCCCGCGACCCGCGCTATGGCCGCGTGATCTGCCGCTGCGAGACGATCACCGAGGGC
Source organism: Eubacteriales bacterium (assembly GCA_030533295.1). Lineage (GTDB taxonomy): Bacteria > Bacillota > Clostridia > Oscillospirales > Butyricicoccaceae > Agathobaculum. The sequence goes on along the minus strand of JAUNJI010000001.1, from coordinate 46,309 downwards.
GAGATCGTCGCGGCGATCCACTCGCCGATCCCGCCGTGCTCGGTGGACGGCATCAAGCGCCGCGCCGGTGCGGGCATGGGGCGCTGTCAGGGCGGGTTCTGCGGTCCGCGCGTGCTCGACATCCTCGCGCGGGAGCGGGGCGTCAGCCCGCTGACGATCGGACAGGACGGCGACGGTACCTACATCCTCGCCGGGCGGACGAAGGAAGGAGCACAGGCATGAGATACGAACTCGTCATCATCGGCGGCGGACCGGCCGGGCTGTCCGCCGCATACGCGGCATGGGGCGCGGGTTGTCGTTCGATCTGCATCGTCGAGCGCGACCACGCGCTGGGCGGCATCCTCGGCCAGTGCATCCACAACGGCTTCGGCCTGCATTATTTCAAGGAGGAGCTGACCGGCCCGGAGTACGCCGAGCGCTTCATCGAGCTGGTCGGCCAGACCGGCGTCGCGATCAAGCTGGACGCGATGGTGCTCGAGATCACGCCGGATAAGCGGGTGCATCTCGTCTCGTCTGCGGGCGGCTATGAGGTGCTCGAGGCCGGCGCGATCGTGCTGGCGATGGGCTGCCGCGAGCGCACGCGCGGCGCGATCGGCATCCCCGGCACGCGCCCGGCGGGCGTGTTCACCGCGGGCACGGCGCAGCGCTATCTCAACATCGAGGGCTACATGGTCGGCAAGCGCGTGATCATCTTGGGCTCGGGCGACATCGGCCTCATCATGGCGCGGCGCATGACGCTCGAGGGCGCTCGGGTGCTCGCCTGCGTCGAGGTGATGCCGTATTCCGGCGGCCTGACGCGCAATATCGTGCAGTGCCTGCACGATTTCGACATCCCGCTCTATCTGTCGCACACGATCACCAACATCGAGGGGCGCGACCGCGTGCAGGGCGTGACCGTGGCCAAGGTCGATGCCGACCGCCGCCCGATCCCGGGCACGGAGATGCACTTCGACTGCGACACCGTGCTGCTGTCGGTCGGGCTGATCCCGGAGAACGAGCTGTCGCGCGGGGCGGGCATCCGGATGGATCCGCGCACCAACGGCCCCATCGTCTATCAGGATATGCAGACCTCGCTCGGCGGCGTGTTCGCCTGCGGCAACGTGCTGCACGTGCACGATCTGGTGGATTTCGTCACCGCGGAGGCGGCGCGTGCCGGACAGGCCGCAGCGGCCTATGTCAAGGGCGGCCGAGCGCCGAGCGGGCGCACATTGGCGATCGAAAACGGTGCGCTGGTGGGCTATACCGTGCCGCAGCGGATCGATATGGACGCGGCCTTCGACGCGGTGGACGTGTTCTTCCGCGTGCGGGCGGTGTGCGGCGCCAGCCGCATCGTCGTGCGCGACGCCGCCGGTGCGATGATCGCGTCCTTTGGCCGCGCGCACCTCGCGCCGGGCGAGATGGAGACGATCAAGCTGCCGCGCGTATCATTGGACAAGGCGCAGGGCGCGCTCACGGTGTCGATCGAGGAGGAGACGAAATGACCAATATCATTTGCATCACCTGTCCCAAGGGCTGCCACCTGTCGGTGGACGAGCAAAACGACTGCGCGGTGACGAGCAACGCCTGCCCGCGCGGCGCGGAATATGGCCGCAATGAGGTGCTGCACCCGGTGCGCGTCGTCACCTCGACGGTGCGGCTCGAGGGCGGGGCACTGCCGCGCCTGCCGGTCAAGACCGACCGGCCGTTGCCCAAGGAAAAGGTGTTCGACTGTATGCGCCTGCTCGACGGGCTGACGGTCACTGCGCCGGTCAAGACCGGGCAGGTGATCGCGGCGCACATCTTGGGCACCGATGTGGACATCGTCGCGACCCGGTCGCTGTAAGGCGGCCGGTCGGGCAGCATAGGGACGTTCGTCCGTCCGGAGAAAGCGGGGTGAGCAGCAGATGGAAGGATGGAGCGCATATCTACGGGAGCTGAACATGGTCTCGCTGCTGCTGCGCCTGACGCTGGCCATGCTGTGCGGCGGGCTGCTCGGGCTGGAGCGCGGCCGCAAGCGCCGCCCGGCGGGCAGCCGCACCTATATGCTGGTCTGTCTGGGCGCGGCGCTGACCATGGTGCTCAGCCAGTACGAATATCAGATGCTGGCGACCGAATGGGCGGCGGTAGCCGCCGAGGTGGGCGTGCGGATCGACGTGGCGCGGTTCGGCGCACAGGTGGTCAACGGCATCGGCTTTTTGGCCGCCGGTACGATCATGATCACCGGGCGGCAGCAGGTCAAGGGGCTGACGACGGCGGCCGGGCTGTGGGCGTCGGCCTGCATGGGGCTGGCGATCGGCGCGGGCTTCTATGAGTCGGTGATCCTGTGCGCCGGGCTGATCTTTTTGGTCATGCGCTACCTGCCGATCCTCGAGAACGTGCTGGTCGAGCGGGCGCGGTTCATCAATATCTATGTGGAGTTCCACACACTGGACGACATCGGCGTGATCCTCGGCCACATCAAGGAGCAGGGCGCACAGATCTGCGATGTGGACATCGATCGTGGGCACGACGCCCATTCGCTCCACCCCAGCGCGGCGCTGTTCATCCACATGGAGAAAAAACAGCGCCACACCCAGCTGCTGGCTGCGATCGCCAAGCTGGACTGTATCTATGCCATCTATGAGTTTTGAAAAGGAGGTCGGCCATGCTATCTGTTTTCAGCGGTCTGCGCAGCGTGACGATGCTCTCTATCGCTGTCCGGCTGCTGCTCTCCGTGCTGTGTGGCGGCCTCATCGGTCTGGAACGGGCGTATAAGCGCCGACCGGCGGGATTCCGCACCCATATCCTGATCTGTATGGGCGCGTGCATGACGACCATGACCAGCCAGTACCTGCTGCTCGAGCTGCATCTGTACACCGATATGGCGCGGCTGGGCGCACAGGTCGTGGCGGGCATCGGCTTCATCGGCGCGGGCACGATCATCGTCACCCGGCGGCAGAGCGTGATCGGTCTGACCACGGCCGCCGGGCTGTGGACGGCTGCGATCATCGGTCTGAGCTTCGGCGGCGGCTTTTATGAGGGCGGCCTGTGCGCGACCGCGCTGGTGCTGTTCGCGGAGCTGGTGCTCTCCCGCGTCGAGGATCGCATCTTGGACGACGTGCCGGAGGTCAACCTGTACATGGAATATATGGACAAGGATTGTCTGGACAAGGTGCTCGACCTGTTCCGCAGCCGCGGGCTGAGCGTCCTCAATGTGGAGATCGCCCGCGCCAAGGCGAGCGAGCGCTGCAAGGCCTGCGCGATCTTCACCCTGCGGCTGAACAAGCGCTGTCCGCTCGAAACACTGGTGCAGAGCGTCGCCGCGACCGAGGGCGTGGTCATGGTGGAGGAGCTGTGAGGCGATGGCGCGGCCGCCGCGCCGGTGTCCGCCGTCCGGCGACGAAAAAAAAGGGCGTTCCCCGCGGGGAACGCCCTTTCGCATCAGGTCTGCGCCTCGCGCACGACGCGGCACAGCAGGTCGGGATAGTTGGAGATGATGCAATCGACGCCGCGTGCCAGCATATCCAGCATATCGGGCTCGTCGTTGACCGTCCACGTGTTGACCTTCATGCCCCGGCTGTGGTACAGCTCGACCAGCTCGGGCTGGTATCGCAGCAGCACATAGCGGGGGTGCATATTGTCCGCGTTCGACCGCGCGATATAGTGCTCGATGTCGAGCAGCGGCTTGTCGTACAGCAGGCCGGTCTCGATGTCGGGGCACAGCGTCTTGAAGCGCTGCATCGAGATGTGGTTGAACGAGGAGACGAACACACGGTCTTGCATCTGGCGGGCGCAGATCGCGTCGATCACCCGCTGCTCCAGCCCGTCGTAGAACACCTCGTAGTTCTTGAGCTCCATGTTGAGCAGCATACCGGTCTGCTGACAGAAGTCCAGCAGCTGGTCGAACGTCCAGATATGCTCGCCGGCGAAGGCGGGATCCTTCCAAGCGCCGATGTCGAGCGCGTACAGCTCATCATAGGTGAGGTCGCGGATCCAGCCGGTGCCGTTCGAGGTGCGCTCGACCGAGGCATCGTGGAAGATGACGAGCTGACCGTCCTTGGTGATGTGGACATCGCTCTCGAAGCCGTCGGCCTCGGTCTGTTCCACGGCCATGCGGAAGGCCAGCGGGCTGTTTTCGGGATACCGGCCGGAAAAGCCGCGATGCGCGAGCAGCAGGGGTCTTTTCATAACAGATCGCCTCTTTCGTGATGATAAAAAGCACATACCCATATCGGGTATGTGCTTCTCTGTTCTCTCTGCACAGCTCCATTATAATCCGCCGAGCGGACGAATGCAAGCAAAAGCCGCAGGCGGGCGCGAAAAAAGAAAATGCAGGGACGGGAAGGGGGCAGGGGAGGGGCTGCTCGGGCATCGGGGCACAGAAAAACGCCCGTCCAGCAGACGGGCGTTTTCGTTTGGAGCGGCTGACGAGGCTCGAACTCGCTACCTCCACCTTGGCAAGGTGGCGCTCTACCAGATGAGCTACAGCCGCATATCGGTCTGTCGCGATCGAAGCGCCCGCCCGGCTGACCGGTGCGCGGTGCTGTCTGCTCGCTACGTTTACATAGTATATACGCTTTCCAAACAAAAGTCAAGCATAAATTTTGGGATGAGCGAAAATTTTTTGGCCGTGGTCGTCGCGCGCTGACGGCTTGCGCGTGCGCGGCGGGTATGGTAGAATGACGACATCGTGTTGAAAGGAGAGGATCCCATGCGGATATGGACGGGGCGCGCGGGCAGCGGCAAGACGACGACGATCCTGCGCGAGATCGCGGCGCAGTGCGAGGCGAACGAGGGGCGGCAGCTGCTGCTCGTGCCCGAGCTCAACTCGCACCAGATGGAGCGGCGCTTGGCGGCGGCGACCAACGACCACGGCGCCCGCACCGCCGAGGTACTGACCTTTTCGCGGCTGGCCGATCGGGTGTTCTCCGAGGTCGGCGGGCTGGCGCAGCAGATGCTGACCCCGGCCGGGCAGCTATTGACCTTGCAGCAGGCCGCCCGCCGCGCCCAAGGCGGCCTGACCGCGTGGAGCGGGCTGGCGGACAAGCCCGAGCTGCTGCGCGAGGCGCTGCGGCTGGTGGACGAGTGCAAGACCTGCGCGGTCGCGCCCGAAACGCTGTTCGACGCGAGCGAAGCGTGCGAGGACACGGCGCTCGCGGCCAAGCTGCGCGATCTGGCCATGCTGCTGACCGCCTATGAGCGGCTGTGCGATGAGTCGCTGCCCGACCCGCGCGACCGCCTGACCCACCTGCGCGACCGACTGGCCGACAGCCACGTGCTGGACGGCGCGGTGGTCTATGTGGACGGCTTCCTCAGCTTCACGCCGCAGGAGCTGGCCGTGCTGGACACCATGCTCGCGGCGGGCGTGCCCCTCGCGGCCGCCGTGCTGTGCGACGTGGCGCACCCCGATGTGTTCGTCACCGGCTGCAAGACGGTCAAAACGCTCGCCCGCATGGCCAAGCGGCACGGCAGGCCGGTCGAGCAGATCGACCTAGGCGCGAGCCGCGTGCCGCGCCCGGCGGGGCTGGCCGCGATCGAGGCCGAGGCGCTGCTGCCGGTGCGCGGCACGCATCCGGCGGCGGACGGGGTGCGGCTGTATGAGGCTGCGACGCCGTTCGACGAGTGTGAGCACGCGGCGGCCTATATCCGCCGCAAGGTGCGCGACGACGGGGCGCGGTATCGCGATTTCGTGGTCTGCGCCCGCGACATCGAGCCGTATAGCGGCTTTTTGGCGATGGCGATGGCGCGGTACGACGTGCCGGTGTTCCTTGCGGAAAAGCCCGATCTGCTGTCCCGCCCGCCGCTCGCGCTGGTCACAGGGGCGCTGGACGCGGTGCAGTCGTATTTCCGGTATGAGGATCTGTTCGGCTGCTTCAAGACCGGGCTGGCCGGGCTGACGCGCGACGAGGTCGATCAGCTGGAAAACTACGTGCTCACGTGGCGCATCCGGGGCGGCGCGTGGGAGCGCGACTGGACCGAGCACCCGGACGGCTACGGCCTGCCGGTCGATGACCGCGTGCGGGCGCAGCTCGACGCGCTCAATGCGCTGCGCGCCCGTGCGATCGCGCCGTTCGCGGCGCTGCGGGCGGCGCTTTCCGGCAGCCCACCGGCGGCCGACTGCGTGCGCGCGCTGTATGCCTTTTTGTGCGCGGTGGATGCGCCCGGCCGCATGGCCGACCGCGCGGCGGCGCACGAGGCCGCCGGGCGCTTGCAGCTCGCGGACGAATATCGCCAGCTGTGGGAGATCATCGTGTCCGCGATGGAGCAATTCGCGTGGGCGTGCGGCGAGACGCCGCTCGATGCAGCGCGGTTCGCGGCGCTGTTCCGGCTGGTGCTGGGCGAATATGACGTGGGCGCGATCCCGGTCTCGCTCGACCGCGTGACCTGCGGCAGCATCGACCGCGCCTGTCTGGAAAACGCGCGGTATGTGATCGTGCTCGGGGTCAACGATGGGCTGATCCCGCAAGCGCCGTCGGGCACCTCGCTGCTGAGCGACATGGATCGCGCGGGGCTGGACGCGCTCGGCGTCGAGCTCAAGGCCTACGGCGCGGAACGGCTGCTGATGGAGCAGGAGACGCTGTACCGCGCCCTCGCCTGTCCGACCGACGAGCTGCTGCTCGCGTGGCACGCGAGCGACGCGGCGGGCGGCGAGGCACGGCCGTCGTACCTGACCGGCGTGGTGCAGGCGCTGCTGCCGGCGGTGCCGCTGACCACCTATCGCACCGAGACGGCGCGTGACCGCTTGCAGGCCGAGCGCCCGGCGGTCGAGACCGCGTGCGCCTACCTGTCCGGCGACCGCACGGCGGCGGTGCGGGCGGCCTATGCCTATTATCAGGACGATGCCCGCCTGCATCGGGCGGCGGCGCAGCGGCGCGAGCGCGGTCCGCTGACCGATCCGCACACGATCGACGGCCTGTACGGCAAGCACATCGCCTTGACCGCCTCGCGGGTGGATGCGTTCTACTCCTGCCGGTTCGCGTTCTTCATGCAGTACGGCCTCAAGGCCAAGCCGCGCCGCGTCGCGCGGTTCGACGCGCTCGAGACGGGCACCTTTTTGCACTATGTGTTGGAGCACGCGCTGCACGCGCTCGGCCAGCAGCCGGGCGGCGCAGCCGCCGCCGCGCCGGATGCGGTGCAGCGGGCGTGCCGGGCGGCCGTGCGGCAGTATGTGCAGGACGAGCTGGGCGGACTGGAGAGCAAGACCGCCCGATTCCGCTATCTGTTCGGTCGGCTGACGCGCACCGCCGAGCAGGTCGTGCGCAACGTGATCGACGAGCTGCGCGTGTCCGATTTCGTGCCGATCGACTACGAGGTGACGCTGGCGCACGGGGGCGATCTGCCGCCCGTTGAGTGCGCGGCCGACGGAACATCGGTGTCGCTCACCGGCAAGGTCGATCGGGTGGACGGCTACATCAAAAATGGGCGGCTGTACCTGCGCGTGATGGACTACAAGAGCGGCAAAAAGTCGTTTTCGCTGTCGGATATTTGGTATGGGCTGAATATGCAGCTGATCATCTACCTGTATGCCCTGCAACAACAGGGCTTGGCGCGGTATCGCGCCCGGCTCGAGGCCGAGCTCAACGAGATCGTGCCCGCCGGCGTGCTGTACGTCCCGGTGCGGGACGAGCTGCCGGACGCGCCGCGCGACATCGACGAGGACAGCCTGCGCGCCCTGCGCGACAAGGCGCTGCGACGCAGCGGCCTGCTGAGCGACGACATGGAGCTGCTCGAGGCGATGGAGCACGGGCTGGCGGGCGACGGGCGGTTCATCCCGGTCACGGTCAAGGTCAAAAAGGGCGAGGACGAGCCCTCGCTGACGGCGCGGTCGGCGGTCGCCGATCTTGCCAAGTTCGGGCGGCTGGCGCGATACACGCAGGGCAAGCTGCTCGAGATGGGGCGCGAGCTGCGCGCGGGCAGCGTGACGGCCGATCCCTGCAAAAAAGACCGCGACACCAGCTTTTGCGACTGGTGCGACTTCCGCGCGGCGTGCCGCTTCGATGAGACGGCGGGCGACCGCGCCCGGTGGCTCCGGCACCTGTCGGATGAGGACGTGTGGCAGCAGATAGGAGGCGAATGATATGCCACGATGGACGAAAGACCAGCAGACCGCCATCGATGACCGGGGCGGGGCGCTGCTGGTGTCGGCGGCAGCCGGTTCGGGCAAGACCGCCGTGCTGGTCGAGCGCGTGCTCACGCGCCTGACCGACCCGGATGATCCGGTGGACATCGACCGTCTGCTGCTCGTCACCTTCACCAACGCAGCGGCCGCCGAGATGCGGGCGCGGATCGCGGCGGCACTGAGCGCGGCGGTGGCCGCCGCCCCGCAGGATGCCCGGCTGCGCCGCCAGCTCTTTTTGGTGCACCGCGCCAAGATCACGACCGTGCACGCGCTGTGCCTGTCGCTCGCGCGGGAGCAGGCGGCCGCACTGGGCATCGCGCCCGATTTCCGCCTGATGGACGAGAACGAGGGCAAGCTGCTGCGGAACGAGGTGCTCGAGGAGGTGCTGGACGCCGCCTACGAGCGCGGGGACGCGGGCTTTTTCGCGCTGTGCGACCTGCTCACTGCCGGGCGCGACGATAAACGGCTGGGCGAGGTGCTGCTGGGCACCTATGAAAAGCTGCAAGCCCATCCCGATCCCCATGCCTTTCTCGCGACGGTGCGCGAGGGGCTGTATGCCCGCGGCATGGACACGCCGCACGGCCGCGTGCTGCGCACACAGGCGCAGGCGGCAGCCGAGCACGGCGCGGCCTTCCTGCGGGCGGCGATCGAGGCCGTGACCGGCATCGATGCGCTGGCCGATACCTATCTGCCCGCGCTGACGAGCGACCTGCACCGCGCGGAGGCGCTGCTCGACGCGCTGCGCGGCGGGGATTGGGACAGCTGCGTCGCGGCGGCGCGGTCGATCGCGTTCGACCGGCTCAAAGCCGCCCGCGGCTTCGAGGACAAGGCCTTCCTCGAGCAGATCAAGGCCATGCGCGAGGAGTGGAAGGACGCGGCCAAGGCCATCCGCGACAAGTGGCTGACGGTCACGGCGGCCGAGGCCGAGACCGATCGCGGCCTGACCGCGCCCGCCCTCGCCGCGCTGTGCGATCTGGTCGAGGGGTTCGATGCGGCGTTCGCCGCGGCCAAACGCGCCCGGAACGCGGCCGATTTCAACGACCTCGAACATTTCGCGGTGCGCCTGCTGTACGACGGCGACCGACCCTCCGCGCTGGCGCGGACGCTGTCGGCGGGCTACGCCGAGATCGCGGTGGACGAGTATCAGGACACCAACGCCGTGCAGGATGCGATCTTCCGGGCGCTCTCGCAGGACGAGAAGAACCTGTTCATGGTGGGCGATGTCAAGCAGAGCATCTACGGCTTTCGGCTGGCCGACCCGTCGATCTTCCTGTCCAAATACCGCACGTTCGCCGACGCAGCCGACGCGCCGCGCGGTGCGCCGCGCCGCGTGATCCTGGGGCGCAACTTCCGCTCGCGGGCGGCCGTGCTGGATGCGTGCAACGAGCTGTTCGCCGCCGTCATGGGCGAGACCGTGGGCGGGCTGGCGTATACCGACCGCGAGGCGCTGCACCTCGGCGCGACCGACTATCCGGACGCGGACGATCCGCGCTACCGCACCGAGGTGCTGCTGGTGGACGCGGCCGGGCTGAGCGAGGACGACGACGCGCCCGACAAGACCGCGCTCGAGGCGCGGCTGGCCGCGCAGCGCATCCGGGCGCTGCTGGATGAGGGCTTCCCGGTGGCCGACCGGGCGACGGGCGGGCTGCGCCCGGTCACGCCGGGCGACATCGTGATCTTGCTGCGCTCGCCGCGCACCAAGGCGCGGGCGTTCATCGCGGCGCTCGAGCAGGTGGGCATCTCGGCGGGCGCAGAGGAGCGCGGCGGCCTGCTCGAGACCGCCGAGGTGGGCACGATGGTGTCGCTGCTCAGCGTGATCGACAACCCCCGGCAGGATGTCGATCTGATCGGCGTGCTGCGTTCGCCGCTGTTCGGCTTTTCCGAGCAGGAGCTGGCCGAGATCCGTCTGGTCGATCGCAAGGCGGGCTACTACGACGCGCTGTGCGCGGCGCGGCACGACTTCCCCAAGGTCGAGCTGTTCTTGCAGCAGCTGGACGACCTGCGTGCCTTCGCCTGCGACCAGCCGGTGTACCGCCTGCTGTGGGAGATCTACGACCGGACGGGGGCGCTCGGCCTGTACGGTGCGCTGCCGAACGGCGCCCAGCGGCAGGCCGGGCTGCTGGCGTTCTTCGAGCGGGCGCGGTCGTTCGAGGGCAAGGGCTTTCGCGGGCTGTTCGCGTTCGTGCGCCTGCTGCGCGGGATGCAGCAGACCGGCGAGGACTTCCAGACGGTCGGCGCGGAGACGACGGGCGGCGCAGTGCGCATCATGAGCATCCACAAGTCCAAGGGGCTGGAGTTCCCGGTCGTGCTGGTGGCCGATCAGGCCAAGCGATTCAACGAGGCCGACCTGCGCGAGCCGATCCTGATCCATCAGTCGTTGGGCTTCGGCCCCAAATGCCGCGACCGGGCGCGCGGCGTACAGTATGACACGGTCGAGCGCACCGCGACCGCCGTGCTCCAGCGGCGCGAGATGGTCAGCGAGGAGCTGCGCGTGCTCTATGTGGCGCTCACCCGCGCCAAAGAAAAGCTGATCCTGACCGGCGTGAGCGGGTCGCTCCAGCGGTCGCTGGAAAAGTGGGCGCGGCTGGCCGCGCTCGACACGCTGCCGCAGTATGCGATGGGCGCGGTGCGGTCGCCGCTCGCCTGGATCGTCGCGCCGCTGCTGCGCAGCCCGTGCACGCGGGCGCTGCGGGCGCAGTATGGGCTGGACGTGCCCGAGCGGGGCACGACGGGCGCGGCGTTCGACCTGCGCGTGTTGCAGCCGGACGAGCTGACCGCACCGGCGGCCGCCACGGTCGTGCGCTTCACCGAGCCGGACACGGCAGATTACGTGGTGCAGCCCTATCTGGACTATCCGCACGCCTATCTGTCTGCCTTGCCCAGCAAGCTGACCGCGACCGGCGTCGGGCACAGCTACCGCGCCGAGGAGGCCGCCGAGCAGACCCGTCCGCCGCGCCGGGCGCCAAAATTGCGGGCGCCGCTGTTCGAGCAGGGGGCGCGGCGGCTGACCCCGGCCGAGGTCGGCACGGCGCACCACCTGTTCATGCAGTTTTGCGACATGGCGGCCGCCGCCGCGCCGGGCGGCGTGCAGCGGGAGCTGACGCGGCTGGCCGATCGGCGCATCCTGTCGCCCGCGCAGGCGGCGGCGATCGACATCGCCACGATCGAGCGGTTTTTCGCCTCGGCGCTCTATCGCGAGCTGATCGCGTGCAGCCCGGTGCGGCGGGAGTTCAAGTTTTCGGTGCTCGTGCCGGCGGCGCGGTTCTTCCCGGTGGCGGCGGACGCGCCCGACGAAAAGGTGTTGTTGCAGGGCGTGATCGACTGCCTGATCGACACGCCCGAGGGCTTGGTGATCGTGGACTTCAAGACCGACCGGGTGACGGGCGCGGCGCTCGAGGCGCGTGCCGCGTCCTACCGGCCGCAGCTCGAGGCCTATGCGCTGGCGGTGCAGGCGGTGTATGACCGCCCGGCGGTGCGGCGGCTGCTGTACTTTTTCCGGCAGGGGCGCGTGTGGGAAGCCTGATGGGGAGTTAAGGACGTGTTAAGGTTCGCCCGATGCGGTTGACAGGGCGCGTTCGACGTGCTAGGCTGGGGGTACGACAGGAAAAGGGGTACCGGCGCACGGCCGGACGACTCCGCCACCCACAGACAGCCCACATCATTCCTCATTTCCAAAATGGACACATCCATCGGCGCGCGCTGGTGGGTGTGTCCGTTTTTTGTGCACAGAAAAGGGGCGGACAGCGGCCGTGTGCGGCCGGGCGCGGACAAGATCTGGCGAGATCTGGCACAAGGACGCTTTACTTTGTGCGGCAAAACAGCTATAATGGGAGAATGATCGATCCATCAGGAAAAACTGGAACGGAAGAAAAGGAGAACGAGTATGGCCTATTACTTCAGTGAACCGTCGCACACCTTCAACGAGTATCTGCTCGTCCCGGGCTATTCATCCGCCGAGTGCATCCCGGCGAACGTCAGCCTGCGCACGCCCATCGTCAAATTCCGCAAGGGCGAACAGTCCGCGCTGTATGCCAACATCCCGACCGTGTCTGCGATCATGCAGGCGGTATCGGACGACCGCATGGCGATCGCGCTGGCGCAGGAGGGCGGCATCTCCTTCATCTATGGGTCGCAGACCATCGAGAGCGAGGCGGCGATGGTCGCCCGCGTCAAGAGCTATAAGGCGGGCTTCATCGTGTCGGACTCCAACCTGCGCCCGGAGCAGACGCTGGCCGACGTGCTCGCGCTCAAGGAGCGCACGGGGCACGCGACGATGGCCGTCACCGACGATGGCACGGCGACCGGCAAGCTGCTCGGCGTCGTCACCGGCCGCGATTACCGCGTCTCCCGCATGGAGCGCGATGTCAAGGTCTCGGCCTTCATGACCCCGTTCGATAAGCTGATCACCGCCCCGGCCGACACCACGCTCAAGGCCGCCAACGACATCATCTGGGATCGCAAGCTCAACTCGCTCCCGCTGGTGGACGAGCAGCAGCATCTGGTCTATATGGTGTTCCGCAAGGACTATGACAGCCACAAGGCCAATTCGCTCGAGCTGCTCGATGCGGAAAAGCGTTATGTCGTCGGCGCGGGCATCAACACCCGCGATTATGCCGAGCGCGTGCCGGCGCTGGTCGAGGCGGGCGCGGATGTGCTGTGCATCGACTCGTCCGAGGGCTTTTCCGAGTGGCAGAGCCGCACGCTGGCGTGGATCCGCGAACAGTATGGAGATGATGTCAAGGTCGGCGCGGGCAACGTGGTCGATCGCGAGGGCTTCCGCTTTTTGGCCGAGGCCGGCGCGGATTTCGTCAAGGTCGGCATCGGCGGCGGCTCGATCTGCATCACCCGCGAGCAAAAGGGCATCGGCCGCGGTCAGGCGACCGCGGTGATCGAGGTCGCGGCCGCGCGGGACGAGTATTTCCGCGAGACCGGCATCTACGTCCCGATCTGCTCGGACGGCGGCATCGTGCACGATTACCACTGCACGCTGGCGCTGGCGATGGGCGCGGATTTCCTCATGCTGGGGCGGTATTTCTCCCGCTTCGACGAATCCCCGACCAACAAGATCAACATCAACGGCAGCTACATGAAGGAATACTGGGGCGAGGGCTCGTCCCGCGCACGCAACTGGCAGCGATACGACATGGGCGGCGACAAAAAGCTCTCCTTCGAGGAGGGCGTGGACTCCTACGTGCCCTATGCCGGTTCGCTCAAGGACAACCTCGGCCTGACGCTGAGCAAGGTGCGCTCGACGATGTGCAACTGCGGCGCGCTCTCGATCCCGGAGTTCCAAAAGAAAGCCAAGATCACGCTGGTGTCCGCGACCTCGATCGTCGAGGGCGGCGCACACGACGTGGTGCTCAAGGAGACCTCGTCCACCTCGAAGTGAGCGGACAGAGGACCATGCGATCGCCCCGGATCGAATCACGGGGCGATCGCTGCTGAAAGGAGGGAAAAACCGAAACAGCCGCAGCCGAACAGCGTGTTCGGGCGGCGGACCTTGAAAAAAAGGGGCTCCATCGGCCGGATGGGGCGATGGGGCAGATCCGGACTTACACAACGAAGCGGTGTTGGAAGACCGCAGGATGGAAATGAGGGAGTGTAGGCATGGATAAGCCATATTGGAAAGAACAGATCGGCAACGTGGCGATCTTCGCCCGGTGGTGCGCGTTCTCGGTCATCATCGGCGTCACCGTGGGCGCGGTGAGCGTCGCGTTCCACCATGCGCTCGTTTGGGCGGGCGAGACCCGCGCGGCGCACGACTGGCTGCTCTATCTGCTGCCGCTGGTCGGCCTGTTCATCGCGTTTTGGTACGAAAAAGCAGATATGCCGCTCGAACGCGGCACCAACTTCATCCTCACCTCGGTGCGGCACGATCACCCCGTGCGGTTCCGTCTGGCGCCGAGCATCTTCGTCACCTCGGTGCTCACGCACCTGTGCGGCGGCTCGGCCGGACGGGAGGGCGCGGCGTTGCAGCTCGGCGGCGCGATCTCGGGCAACATCGGCCGATGGATGCGGCTGGATGGGAGCGATTCGCGGGCGATCACCATGTGCGGCATGGCGGCGGGCTTTTCGGCGCTGTTCGGCACGCCACTGGCGGCGGCGGTGTTCGCGATGGAGGTCGTCAGCGTGGGCGTGATGTATTACGCGGCGCTGTTCCCCTGCCTGCTGTCGAGCGTGATCGCGCACCAAGTCGCGCTGCGGCTGGGCGGGGAGAGCACGGCGTTCGCGCTCTCCGGCATCCCGACGACGGTGGATGCGTCGCTGCTGCTGCGGCTGGTGCTGTTCGGCGCGGCGTGCGCCGTGCTCAGCGTGGCGGTGTGCATCGCGTTCCACCGCGTGGGGCATCTTTTCAAAAAATATATCACCGATCGATATATCTGCATCGCGGTGGGCGGTGCGGTGGTCGTGGCCGCGTCGCTGCTGCTGGGCACGCGGGACTATAACGGCACCGGCATGGCGGTGATCGAGCGCGCGGTCGCGGGCGAGGCCGCCTATGCGGCGTGCTTCATCAAGATGATCCTGACCGCCATCACCATCGGCGTGGGCTATAAGGGCGGCGAGATCGTGCCGGTGTTGTTCATCGGCGCGACGTTCGGCGCGGCCTATGGCGGTTTTTTCGGGCTCGCGCCGTCGTTCGCGGCCGGGCTGGGCATGACCGCGGTGTTCTGCGGCGTGACCAACGCGCCACTGACCTCGATCCTGCTGGCCTATGAGATGTTCGGCGGACAGAGCCTGGCGCTGTTCGCGCTGGCGATCGCGGTCGCCTATATGCTCAGCGGCTATTATGGGCTGTACAGCGAGCAAAAGATCGTATACGCCAAGATGCGGCTGCAATATATCGACCGCATGACCAAATAACAGGCCGAAACGAGGCTTTGATAGAAAGGGAGACACATGATACACGGATGCAAGGGCGCGATCTTCGACATGGACGGCACGGTGCTCGATTCCATGCCGGTGTGGAAGCGCCTGACACAGGGCTTTCTGGAGCAGTTCGGTGTGCACATCACCGATCGGGACTTCGCCGCGGTCGAGGGCTTTTCCCAGCTCGAGGTGGCGCAGTATTTCGCCGACCGCCATCCCGAGCTGCCGATCGGCGCACAGGGCATCATGGAGGGGATGGACGCGCTCATCACCGCGCGGTATGAGGCGATCGCCCGCCCCAAGGACGGCATACGAGCGCTGCTCGACCGCCTGCGCGCGCAGGGCGTGCCGATGGCGATCGCCACGCTGACCGCCCGCCGCCACGCCGAAAAGGCGCTGCGCGACCGCGGCCTGCTGGACTATTTCGACTTTTTGCTCACGGTCGAGGACGTAGGCGTGTCCAAGCACGAGCCGGACATCTACCTGTGCGCGGCGGCGCGGCTGGGCGTCGAGCCGGCGGCGTGCATGGTGTTCGAGGACGCGCCCTATGCCTGCACGACGGCCAAGCGGGCGGGCTTTCGCGTGTGCGGCGTGCTCGAGCCGGTCTATGCGGCCGGTGAGGCCGAGCTGCGGGCGGCGAGCGACCTCGTGATCGAGCGCTCGTTCGATGAGATCGCGGCCAGATCGCGGTAAGATCACAAAAAAGACTTGCGATCGGGCGAAAACGAGCGTATACTATAAGTTGACAGAAAATCGTAAAAAGCTGCACCGGATGCCCTTCGGTGCGGCTTACTTTATCGTTAGGGGGCTGGATCGTGCAAGATACCAATTCTGGATTCAACAAAATGGGCACCGCGCGGATGGGACCGCTGATCTTATCGATGGCATTGCCGGCGATGTTATCCATGCTGATCAACGCGCTGTATAACATCGTGGACAGCATCTTCGTCGCGCAGTATTCGCAGAGCGCGCTGGCGGCGGTCTCGCTCGTGTTCCCGCTGCAAACGCTGGTCATCGCGATCGGTGTGGGCACGGGCGTGGGCGTCAACTCGCTGATCGCCCGCCGACTGGGCGAAAAGCGGCAGCTGCACGCCGACTCGGCGGCCGAGCATGGCATCGCGCTGTCGATCGTCAGCGGCATCGTGTTCCTGCTCTTGGGCTTCGGCCTATCGGGCGTGTTCATCGATGCCTTCGGCGCGGCGGAGGACGTTTCGGTACAGGCCGTGCAGTATTCGCACATCGCGGTCGGGCTGAGCATCTTCGTCATGATCTCTATGATGTGCGAAAAGATCCAGCAGGCCACGGGCAGCATGATCGTACCGATGATGCAGGGCTTGGTCGGCGCGATCATCAATATCATCCTCGACCCGCTGATGATCTTCGGCATCGGTCCGTTCCCGGAGATGGGCGTGCGCGGTGCGGCCATCGCGACCGTGAGCGGACAGGTCATCAGTATGCTGATCGGCCTGTGGGGCGTGTTCCGCCACCAGAAGATGCTCAAGCTCTCGATGCGCCGCTTCAAATGGCGGGCGCAAACCGTCAAGGACATCTACCGCGTCGGTCTGCCGAGCATCGTGCTGCAAAGCGTCGTCTCGGTGATGAACGCCGGGCTCAACGCCATCCTGATCGGCTTTTCGCAGATGGCGGTCAACGTGCTGGCGGTGTATTTCAAGTTGCAGACCTTCGTGTTCATGCCGGTGTTCGGCCTCAACCAAGGCTCGATGCCGGTCATGGGCTATAACTACGGCGCGCGCAACAAGCAGCGCCTGTTCAGCGCCTACCGGATCTCGCTGGTGACGGCGGTCGTTATCATGGCGCTGGGCTTCGGCCTGTTCCAGATCTATCCCGAGGCCATGCTGATGATGTTCGTCGATCGCGCGGACGCCGCCGCGACGCAGGAGATGCTGTCGATCGGCGTGCCGGCGCTCAAGATCATCAGCTATTCCTTCGTGCCGGCTGCGTTCAGCATCATCAACTCGACCATCTTCCAGGCGACCGGGCGCGGCCTCAACAGCCTGCTCGTTTCGGTCTGCCGCCAGCTCATCATCATCCTGCCGGCGGCGTGGATCTTGGGCAAGCAGTTCGGTCTGGGCGCGACGTGGTACGCCTTCCCGATCGCGGAGATCGTGTGCTTCGTGCTCTCGTACTGGCTGCTCTGGCGTGAGCATCAGAGCGAGCTCAAATATCTGGACAGCGGAAAGGAAGGGAGCAAGGCATGAAGCGGATCGCGAGCTTCGAGGTCGATCATGATAAGCTCCGGCCGGGGATGTACACCTCGCGGATCGACGGCGACGTGACCACCTATGACATCCGCATGGTCTATCCGAACGCGGGCACCTACATCCAGCCCGCGGCCGGGCACACGCTCGAGCACCTGTTCGCCACCTATGTGCGCAACTCGCGCTTTGCCGAGCAGATCATCTACTGCGGGCCGATGGGCTGCCAGACCGGGTTCTACCTGCTCGTGCGCGACCTGCCTGCGGCCGACGCGATCGCGCTCGTGCAGCAGAGCATGGCCTTCATCGCCGCCTATGAGGGCGCGATCCCCGGCGCGAGCCGCGTCGAATGTGGCAACTATCTGCTGCACGATCTGGCCGGTGCCAAGGCGCTGGCCGCCTCGATGGTGCCGGTGCTCGACGGCTGGACCGAGCGCGATCTGATCTATGAAAAATAATACTTGCAATTTGTTCGCAGCTGTGTTATTATAGATGCACGACTGCAAGAGCGCTTGCATGATCTCCCGTGGAAAGAGGTGAGACGACATGAAACAGGGCATCCATCCCGAATATAAGCAGACCACGATCCGTTGTGCCTGCGGCAACGTCATCGAGACGGGCTCCACCAAGGAGAATATCGTTATCGACGTTTGTTCCAAGTGCCATCCCTTCTTCACGGGTAAGCAAAAGCTGGTAGACACCGGCGGACGTGTTGATCGCTTCAAGAAGCGTTTCAATCTGGATAAGTAAAGCGGGAAGCCATCGAAACCTTGGTGTTCGATGGCTTTTTGTTTCGTGGTCGATAAGGAGGAGAGCGAATGATCGAAGAGCGCACCGAACGACAGACCGAGCAGCCCGAACGCGCCGTGCTGGCCGGGCTGTCCTGTCCGAGCTTTTCCGCGGAGCAGGCGGCGGACGAGCGCACGATGGACGAATTGCGTGCGCTGGCCGAAACGGCCGGCGCAGAGCCGGTGGCCATGCTGCTCCAGCGCCGGCCGACGCCCGATCCGCGCACCTTCATCGGCGAGGGCAAGGCGGACGAGCTGCGTCAGCTCGCGGAGGCGAACGAGGCCAAGCTGATCTTGTTCGATAACGAGCTGTCGCCCTCGCAGACGCGCAATCTGGAGGAGCTGACCAAGTGCACCGTGCTCGATCGCTCGGCGCTGATCTTGGACATCTTCGCCCAGCGGGCGCGCACGGGCGAGGGCAAATTGCAGGTCGAGCTGGCGCAGTATCAGTATATCCTGCCCCGGCTGGCCGGTATGTGGACGCATCTGGTGCGCCAGACGGCGGGCGGCGGCAAGAGCCCGATCGGCACGCGCGGCCCCGGCGAGACCCAGCTCGAGACCGACCGCCGCCACATCCGCAAGCGGATCGACAAGCTCAAGCGCGATCTCGAGCAGGTGCGGCAGGTGCGTGCGGTGCAGCGCCGCCAGCGCAAAAAGACCGAGCTGCCGATGGTCGCCATCGTGGGCTACACCAACGCGGGCAAATCCACCCTGCTCAACACGCTGACCGGGGCGGGCATCGAGGCGAACGACCGCCTGTTCGACACGCTCGACCCGACGACGCGCAAAAAGCGCATCTCGGACACGCAGGAGATCTTGCTCAGCGACACGGTCGGCTTCATCCGCAAGCTGCCGCACCATCTGGTGAGCGCGTTCAAGGCCACGCTCGAGGAGCTGGCTTACGCCGACCTGCTGCTGCACGTGGTCGATGTGTCCGACGAGGACTGGCGCTTGCAGGCCGAGACGGTCGAGCGCGTCATCGCGCAGCTCGGCGCGCAGGACATCCCGCGCGTGACCGTGTTCAACAAGGCGGACAAGTGCGACCGGGACACGATCCCGTTTTTCCGCCCGGATGAGGCCGTGCGGATCTCGGCCAAGACGGGCGAGGGCGTGGATGCGCTGCTCGCGCTGATCGAGCGGGCGCTGGGGCGCGGCAAGCACCCGGTCAAGCTGTGCATCCCGTACCGCGACGGCGCGGTGCTCGATATGCTGCACCGCGAGGCGCAGGTCGGCGCGGTCGATTATGCGGACGAGGGCGCAGTGGTCGAGGCGGTCGTGGACGAAAAGACCTATGGCCGGATCCGCGCCTATCTGATCGAGGACTGAAACGGGGGAGGGGGCGCTGTGCTCCCTCTGCCCATGCGAGAGGAGGTCTGAACGCTGGCTTCGGACTATTTGGTGCCGTATCTGGACTACGGCGAGGATAAATTTGAGGAAAAACGCTCCAAATTCACCGGGCGGCTGTGGCACGTCGAGAGCGCCGAGCAGGCCGTCGCCAAAATCAAGGAGATGCGCGAGACCTACTGGGACGCGACGCACAACTGCTATGCCTATATCATACGCGAGGGCAACGTCATGCGCTATTCGGACGATGGCGAGCCGCAGGGCACGGCAGGTATGCCCATGCTGGACGTGCTGCGGCACGAGGGGCTGACCGACGTATGCTGCGTGGTCACGCGCTATTTCGGCGGCGTGCTGCTCGGCACGGGCGGTCTGGTGCGCGCCTATACGCAGGGGACGCAGATCGCGATCGCGGCGGCCGGCGTGCAGCGCATGAGCCTGTTCGCCGTCGCGCTGATCGCCTGCCCGTATCCGCTGTATGAGCTGGTGCTGCACCTGCTGCCGGCGCACGACTGCGCCGTGACCGAGACCGATTTCGGCGCCGATGTGACGCTGACCGTCACCCTGCCGGCGGGCGGGGAGCAGGCGCTCAACGCCGCGCTGGCCGAGGCGACCGCCGGGCAGGTGTATGCCGAGGTGATGGAGACCCGCTTCATGGGTCGCCGGATCAAGTGAGCGGCCGCCCGAAAAGATCTTCAAAAATAAAAAGGGTTTTTGGCGGCTGTCGGGTATAAGTATATCGGGATATATTTTGAGAGAACGACGAAGGAGGAGCGCCTGTGACCATCCGAGAACGACAGGAGCAGCGGGAACGCGCGACGTTCGCGCCGTGGGCGACCTTTGCCGACGCTTCGGCCGGGCGGCCGCGCCCGATGACGCCCTGCCCCTACCGCACCTGCTTCCAGCGCGACCGCGACCGCATCATCCATTCCAAGGCGTTCCGCCGTCTGGGCAACAAGACGCAGGTGTTCATCTCGCCTGAGGGCGATCACTACCGGGCGCGGCTGACGCACACGCTCGAGGTGGCGCAGATCGCGCGCACGATCGCGCGGGCGCTGCGGCTGAACGAGGATCTGACCGAGGCGATCGCCTTGGGGCACGATCTGGGGCACACGCCCTTCGGCCACGCCGGTGAACGGGCGCTCAACGAGGTCTGTCCGTTCGGTTTCCGCCATAACGAGCAGAGCCTGCGCATGGTCGATGTGCTCGAGCAGCTCGACCTGACGCATGAGGTGCGGGATGGCATCCTGTGCCACACCGGCCCCAAAAAGGCGGACACGCCCGAGGGGCGGATCATCCACTATGCCGATCGGATCGCCTATATCAACCACGACATCGACGACGCGGTGCGCGGCGGCCTCATCAAGGCCAGCGACATCCCGCAGCACCTGCGCGACCGGCTGGGCGACAGCCACGGCAAACGCATCGACACCATGGTGGTGGCCATGATCGAATATGGCGACCGCCACCAGCAGATCGGCATGGACGAGCAGGTGCATGAGGCCATGATGGAGCTGCGCCAGTTCATGTTCGACTATGTGTATCACGGCACCGAGGCGCAGCGCGAGGAACACCGCGCCCGCGCCATGCTGCGCAGCCTGTATGAGTATTTCGTCGAGCACCCGGATGAGTTGCCCGGCGATTATTTCGTGCTGATGGCGCGTGGGGAGCCGCTCGAGCGGGTGGTGTGCGACTACATCGCCTGCATGACCGACCGCTACTCGATCGCGGTCTATAAAAAGCTGTTCATCCCCAAGAGCTGGAACAGGATCGAGGGATAAGACCGCAGTGCACGATACGGTCAGCTGACGGAGGAGGTGGGCAAAATGCCGTTCGACCGGATCTTTTTGGATGAATTGTCGGCGCGGAACGACATCGTCGAGGTCGTGTCGCAATATGTGCAGCTCAAAAAGAGCGGCATGAACTATTTCGGGCTGTGTCCCTTCCATAACGAAAAGACCGCCTCGTTCTCGGTCTCGCCGGACAAGCAGATCTTCCACTGCTTTGGCTGTGGGGCGGGCGGCGGCGTGCTCACCTTCGTGATGAAGGCCGAGGGGCTGACCTTTCCGGACGCGGTGCACTTTCTCGCCGCGCGGGCGGGCATACCGGTGCCCGCGCAGGGCGAGGCCGACCGGCAGGCCGCGCGGCAGCGGGAGCGGCTGTACGCCCTGTGCAAGGACGCGGCGCGGTTCTACTATGACACGCTGTGGCAGCCACAGAGCCGGGCAGCGCAGCAGTATTTCCTCAGCCGCGGCCTGCACCGCCGCACGATGAACCGGTTCGGGCTGGGCTATGCGCCCGACTCCTTCCACGCGCTGCTCGATGCGATGACCGCCAAGGGCTATACGCGGGAGGAGCTGCAACAGGCCGGATTGGTCAGCAAGAGCGAAAAGGGGCATCTGTACGACCGCTTTCGCGGCCGGGCGATGTTCCCCATCATCGACGTGCGCGGCAACGTGATCGCGTTCGGCGGGCGCGTGCTGGACGATAGCAAGCCCAAGTACCTCAACTCGCCCGAAACGCCGATCTTCCACAAGAGCCGCAACCTGTTCGCGCTCAACCTGTCCAAAACGACGAAAAGCGACTATTTCATCCTCGCGGAGGGCTATATGGACGTGATCGCTCTGCACCAAGCGGGGTTCGACAGCGCGGTGGCCTCGCTCGGCACGGCGCTGACCGAGGAACAGGCGCGGATCATCGCGCGGCACACCGGCCGCATCGTGATCTCCTATGATGCGGACGGCGCCGGGCAGTCGGCTGCCCAGCGCGCGATCGATATACTGAAAAAATGCGATCTGCAAGTCAAGGTGCTCAAGATCCCGGGCGCGAAAGACCCGGATGAGTTCATCAAGGCCAAGGGCGCGGATGCCTTCCGCAACCTGATCGAGCGGAGCGAGGACCACAACGCCTACCGCTTGGAGCAGATCGCCGCCAAATATGATCTGGAGGACGACGAGGCGCGGGTGCTGTTCCTGCGGGACGCGGCGCGGATGCTCGCGGGCATCGACAGCAGCATCGAGCGCGAGGTCTATGCCGGACGGGCGGCCAAGATGGCGGGCGTCACGCCCGAAGCGATGGGCGTCGAGGTGCGGCGCGAGCAGAACATCCGCCGCAAGAAACGACGCGCCGCCGAGCGGCGGGAGATCCGCTCGCCGATCGGGCTGGCGCAGCCCAAGGATCGGTCGCTGGCCTATACCGACATCCGCTCGGCCAAGGCCGAGGAGAACGTGCTCCGGCTGCTGTTCTCCGACCAAAAGCTGATCGCGGGCATGGAGACCGCGCTGCCGCCGGTGTGGTTTTCCGCGCCGGTGCTGCGCAAGATCTACGAGCGCGTGCTCTCGCTCGACCGGGATGGCCAGATCGTGGACATCCTTTCGTTCGAGGGCTGGCTGGAGCCGAACGAGATGAGCCTGCTCTCGGGCATCCTCGAGCCGGGGCTGCCGCCCGGCGAGCACCGACAGGAGCTGGCAGAATACATCGATACGATACGGATGCAGCGCATCAAGGACGGCACGCTCACCAAGGCGGGCGAGGATCCGCTGCTGACCTTTGGACGCATCAAAAAAACAAAACGCGGGAGGACGATGATATGACGATGGGCAAAACGAATGGATCGGAGCAGGTGGTCGATCAACAGCAGGTGCTCCGGGATCTGCTCGCATTGGGCAAAAAGAATGGACGGCTGACGCTCAAGGAGATCGCGGACGCGCTGGGGCAGCTCGAACTGGAGAGCGAGGACATCGACAAGCTGTATGAGACGCTCGAGGCCATGGGCGTCGAGGTCGAGACCGGCGTCGTGCTCGAAAAGGCGCTGGGCGATGGCGACGACGAGGTGTTCGAGCCGGAGAACGTCGAGGAAGTGCCCGAGGAGGAGCTGATCGACACCTCGGCGATGGCCGAGACCTTCGCGATCGACGATCCGGTGCGGATGTATCTGAAGGAGATCGGCAAGGTCGATCTGCTCACGCCCGAGGAGGAGGTCACGCTCGCCGAGCAGATGCAAAAGGGGAGCGAGGCCGTCGCCCGCATCGAGGCAGAGGGCGATGCCATCCCCGCGGACGAGCGCAAGCTGCTCGATAAGGCGGTCAAGACCGGCGAGCGGGCGAAAAAGCGGCTGGCCGAGGCCAACCTGCGTCTGGTCGTGTCGATCGCCAAGCGCTATGTCGGGCGCGGGATGCTGTTCCTCGATCTGATCCAGGAGGGCAATCTGGGTCTGATCAAGGCGGTGGAAAAGTTCGATTCGACCAAGGGCTTCAAGTTCTCCACCTATGCGACGTGGTGGATCCGGCAGGCGATCACCCGCGCGATCGCCGATCAGGCGCGCACGATCCGCATCCCGGTGCACATGGTGGAGACGATCAACAAGGTCATCCGCGTGTCCCGCCAGCTGCTGCAGGAGCTGGGACACGATCCCAGCCCGGAGGAGATCGCCAAGGAGATGGGGATGCCGGTCGATCGCGTGCGCGACATCCTCAAGATCGCGCAGGAGCCGGTGTCGCTCGAGACCCCGATCGGCGAGGAGGAGGACTCCCATCTGGGCGACTTCATCCCGGACGACGATGCGCCCGAGCCGGCCGAGGCGGCCTCGTTCATGCTGCTCAAGGAGCAGCTCGTCGAGGTGCTCCAGACGCTCACCCCGCGGGAGGAAAAGGTGCTGCGGCTGCGCTTCGGCATCGAGGACGGCCACACCCGCACGCTCGAGGAGGTCGGCAAGGAGTTCAACGTCACGCGCGAGCGTATCCGCCAGATCGAGGCCAAGGCGCTGCGCAAGCTGCGTCACCCCTCGCGCTCCAAAAAGCTCAAGGATTTCCTCAACTGAACAGAGACGAACAGGAACGGCCACCAGCGGTGCTGGTGGCCGTTCCTGTCTCCCGCGCGGCGGGGCGGCTGCCGCCCGGACGGCCTCAGCCGATGCCGCCGGGGATCACGATGCTGCAGATCACCACGAGCGCGGTCAGCAGCACATAGACGTATTTGGCCAGCACGTCATAGGCTGGGCTGAGGGGCTTGGTGCGGCCTTCCATCAGCTCCTTTTTGATGACAGGCATACCGAGCACCCAGTAGACCATCACCGCGCCCAGGATCGCGCCGATCGGCACGATGTACAGCGTGATCATGTCCATCCAGCGCCCCATCAGGGCTTCCTTCTCGATCAGCAGGCCGACCGCCAGCGTGGCCGCGCCCGCCAGCAGCACCGCGGCCTTGCGCGACAGGTGCAGGCGGGTCTGCGCGGCCTCGGACACGGCCTCCAGCATATTGGCCAGCGAGGTCACGCCCGCGAACAGCACCGAAAGGAAGAACAAGAACGCGAAGAACTGTCCCATCGGCATCTGCTGGAACACGCGCGGCAGCGTGATGAACAGCAGCTTGGGGCCGGAGGCCGGATCGAGCCCGAAGGCGAACACCGACGGGATCACCGCGAGGCCGGCCAGCATGGCCGCGCAGGTGTCCAGCACGGCGGTCATGCAGGAGGCGTGCACGACATCCTCCTGCTTGGATAGGTAGGAGCCGTAGATGATCATGCCCGACCCGGTGATCGACAGCGAGAAGAACGCCTGTCCCATCGCCATGATCCAGGTGCGGGGGTCGAGCAGATAGCGCCACTGGGGCACGAACAGATAGCGGTAGCCCTCGGCCGCGCCGGGCAAAAAGAGCACGCGCACCGCGAGCACGAGGAACAGCACGAAGAAGGCGGGCATCATGACCTTATTGATCTTCTCGATGCCGCCGGACACGCCAAAGACCAGCACGGCCACGGTCAGCGCGACGACGACCGCGTGCCACGGCACGCTGGAAAGGTGCGTCGCGCTCATCTGGGCGAAAAAGGTCTCGGGCGCGGTCGAGATGAGCGCGCCGGTGAGCGCGCCTGCCGTGCTGCGCAGCACCCAGCCGACGATGATCGCATAGCCGATCGCGATGCCGAGCGAGCCGAACAGCGGGATCGCGCCGAGCACGGCGCCGCCCCGTTTGCCGCGCGTGCGCAGCGCATAGTCGTAGGAGCCGATGGGGCCTGTGCCGGTCAGGCGGCCAAAGGCGAACTCGCCAGACAGGCCGACATAGCCGAACAGCGCCACGAACAGCAGATACGGGATCAAAAAGGCCGCGCCGCCGTATTGCCCGACGCGATAGGGGAACATCCAGATGTTGCCCATGCCCACCGCAGAGCCCACGGCCGCCAATACGAAGCCGATCTTGGAAGTGAAGGTGCCATTGATGTTTTTCTGTTGCATCGATCCGAGCCTCCGATCTTTTTGTTACGAGCAGATCCAGTATAGCACATCACGGCGTAGGATGCCAGCCCGGATCGGCACGAAATAGGGCGCGATCTGTCGATCTATACAAAAGCGTCCGCAGATGATAGGGATATTTATCGATTCGCCTCTTGCACTGTACGCGCTGATATGGTATGATAGGAAAGCGTGAAAAAAGACACTTGTCTTTTTAGGAAGGACAGACGATGTATGGTGAGACCAAAGTACTATCTGGTCGAGCGCGATCTGCTGCCGGAGGTGTTCCAGCGGGTGATCGAGGCGAACGAGGCGATCGCCTCGGGCCGCGCGGCGACCGCCAGTGAGGCGGCCAAGATGGCCGGCCTGTCACGCAGTGCGTATTACAAGTATAAAGATGGTGTGCGCCCCTTTTTCGAGGCGACGACCGACCGGATCGTGACGTTCCATTTCATGCTGCGCGATCAGCCGGGGATGCTGTCGAGCATTTTGGGGCTGATGGCGCGGTCGGGCGCCGATCTGCTGACCGTCAACCAGTCGATCCCCATGCGGGGGCAGGCATCGGTCACGATCGCGGCGCGCACCGGCGAGCTGAAATACTCGGTCGAGGAGCTGATCCGCCGCGCAGAGGCGCTCGATGGCGTCAACAAAGTCGAGCTCTTGGCATCAGAGTGAGCAAAAAGACCAATAGAGAGGAACAGGTGATTATGGTTAAAATGGCTATCATGGGGCACGGCACGGTCGGCTCTGGCGTCTACGAGGTATTCGAGATGAACGCAGACAAGATCGCGCGCGTGCTGGGAGAGCCGGTCGAGATCAAATATGTGCTCGACCTGCGCGATTTTTCCGCGCTGCCCTATGGACACAAGTTCATCACGGACTTTTCCGTGATCGAAAACGATCCCGAGGTCACGGTCGTGGCCGAGGTGATGGGCGGCGTCGGCGCGGCATATGAGTTCACCCGCCGCTGTCTGCTCGCAGGCAAGAGCGTGTGCACCTCCAACAAGGAGCTGGTCGCCACCCGCGGCGAGGAGCTGCTCCAGATCGCCGCGGAGAAGGGCGTCAACTACCTGTTCGAGGCTTCGGTCGGCGGCGGCATCCCGATCATCCGGCCGCTCCTCCAGTGTCTGGCCGCCAATGAGTTCAACGAGATCTGCGGCATCCTCAATGGCACGACCAACTATATCCTCACCCAGATGATCCACAACGGCGTGTCGTTCGAGGACGCGCTGCATCAGGCGCAGCTCAACGGCTATGCGGAAAAGGATCCGACGGCCGACATCGAGGGGCACGATGCCTGCCGCAAGATCTGCATCCTGGCCGACCTCGCCTTCGGCGATAAGTTCGACCCCGAGCAGGTCGCGTGCGAGGGCATCAGCCACATCACGCTCGAGGACGTGGCCAACGCCGACAAGCTGGGCTGCGTCATCAAGCTGCTCGGCCGCACGGTGCGCTGCGACGACGGCACGGCCTATGCCTATGTCGCGCCGCACCTCATCCACAAGGAGAGCCCGCTGGCCGCGGTCGAGGACGTGTTCAACGCCATCATGGTCGATGGCAACGCCACGGGCGAGGTGATGTTCTACGGCAAGGGCGCGGGCAAGCTGGCGACGGCCTCGGCGGTCGCAGCCGACATGATGGACTGCGTCGAGCACGCGACCCAGCGCCGCCGCATCTTCTGGGGCGACGGCTCGAAAAACCTGCTCCGCCCGCTGGATACGCTGCAAAGCGCGTGGTATGTGCGCTTCAAGGGCACGCGGCAGGCGATCGAGGACGCGCTGCCGGTCGAGAGCTTGGCCGAGCCGACGCCGGGCGTGCTGGTCGTCCGCACGCGCCGCCTGTCCACGGCCGAGATGCAGGCGAAGATCGCCCGCCTCAACGAGGGCGGCAAGGTCTGCGCCGCTATGCGGATGCTGTAAGGGAGGAGAGAGCGACATGGTTCGTGTGACCGTTCCGGCCACGAGCGCCAACATGGGCTCGGGCTATGACAGCATCGGCATCGCGCTCGAGCTGTATAATGTGATCGATATGGCCGAGAGCGACCGTATCGACATCTCGGACAAAAACGGCCAGTCCGTGCCCACCGACGCGCGCAACCTGATCTATCAGTGCGCCAAGCGGGTCTATGATGAATGTGGTGCGCCGCTGTCCGGCTTGCAGATCGTCGAGGACTGCGCGATCCCGCAGACGCGCGGGCTGGGCTCGTCCTCGGCGTGCACGGTGGCGGGCATCTTGGGCGCGAACGCCCTGCTGGGCGAGCCGCTCGACCGACAGGCCGTGATCGATCTGGCGGCCACGATCGAGGGACACCCGGATAACTCCACCCCGGCGATCTTGGGCGGCTTTTGCGTGGCGCTGCTGGAGAACGGCCACGTGCATCAGGTGCGCGTGCCCATGCACAGCGCGATCGACTTCATCGTGTTCATCCCGGATTTCAAGCTGTCCACCGAAAAGGCGCGGGCAGCCCTGCCCAAGACCATCGCGCACCACGATGCGGTGTTCAATCTGGCGCGGGCGGCGCTGCTGGCCGGCAGCCTGACGACCGGCCGGCTGGAAAATCTGGATGTGGCGACGGGCGACTGTCTGCACCAGCCCTACCGCTTCGGTCTGATCGAGAACGGGGAGGACATCGTGCGCGGCGCCAAGGCGCTGGGCGCGCTGGGCGCGTATATCT
Organism: Eubacteriales bacterium; assembly: GCA_030533295.1. GTDB lineage: Bacteria > Bacillota > Clostridia > Oscillospirales > Butyricicoccaceae > Agathobaculum. The sequence goes on along the minus strand of JAUNJI010000001.1, from coordinate 18,119 downwards.
CGGGCGCGGGCCCGTCCATCATCGCGATGGTGTATAAGGGCGACCGGGACTATCTGGCGCGGGCGCAGGCGATGTGCGCCGAGCGGTATCCGCACTGGCAGGCCGTGCAGCTGCGCTGCGACGAGGTCGGCGCGACGGTCAAGTATATGTGAAGCAGCGCCGCGGGCAGCCGCGGCCGGTGATACAAGGAGGAAACGAGGCAGTATGAGTCTTATCGTGCAAAAGTTCGGCGGCACTTCGGTCGCCAACACAGAGCGCCTGCAAAACGTCGCGGACATCGTGACCAAGACCGCGCAGGCAGGCAATCAGGTGGTGGTCGTCGTGTCCGCGCAGGGCGACACGACCGACGATCTGATCGCCAAGGCGGCAGAGCTGAACGACCATCCCTCCCGGCGCGAGATGGATGTCTTGCTCAATACGGGCGAGATGATCTCCATGTCGCTGCTGGCGATGGCGATCCAAAAGCTGGGCTTTCCGGTGGTCTCGCTGACCGGCTGGCAGATCGGTCTGGAGACCAACAGCCGGTATTCGGACGCACGGATCAAGCGCATCACGGGCGACCGCCTCAAGGCCGAGCTGGAAAATGGCCGCATCGTGATCGTGGCGGGCTTTCAGGGGCTCAACAAGATGGGCGACCTGACCACGCTCGGGCGCGGCGGCTCGGACACGACCGCGGTGGCGATCGCAGCGACGCTGGGCGCCGACCTGTGTCAGATCTACACCGATGTGGACGGCGTGTACACCACCGACCCGCGCATCGTGCCGAACGCCCGCAAGCTGGAGGTCATCACCTATGACGAGATGCTCGAGCTGGCCGCGCTGGGCGCACAGGTGCTGCACAACCGCTCGGTCGAGATGGCGAAAAAGTACAATGTCGATCTGGAGGTCGTTTCCAGCTTCACCCGCAATCCCGGTACCAAAGTCAAGGAGGGTTCTAACATGGAAAAAATGAATGTTGCGGGCGTCGCTCGTGATAATAACTGTGCCCGTGTCGCGATCATCAACGTGGCGGATACGCCGGGCACGGCCTTCAAGGTGTTCTCGCTGATGGCCAAGCACAATGTCAACGTGGACATCATCCTGCAATCGGTCGGTCGGGACAACAAAAAGTCGATCTCGTTCACCATCCAGCAGGACGATGCCGAGCGCGTCGGCCAGATCCTGCGCGATAACGCCGAGATGATCGGCTATGAGGACGTATCGATCAACACCGGGGTGGCCAAGGTGTCCATCGTGGGCGCGGGCATGGCGTCCGCGTCGGGCGTGGCCGCGAAGATGTTCGAGGCGCTGGCGATGGCGGGCATCAACATCCGCATGATCTCGACCTCGGAGATCAAGATCTCGGTGCTGATCAACGAGGAGGACAGCGAAAAGGCCGTCCGCGCGATCCACGAGGAGTTTTTCGGCGCGTGATAGCACGTGATGCGTGAAAAAGTAGCCCCGCAGGCATGGCCTGCGGGGCTTTTGCGTGGGGGCGCGACAGGGGGAAGGCGAGAGGCAGCGCCAGATCCCCTTTCAGTCGATCTGCGTCGGCCGGAACGGTGTGTTCGTCGCGACGAGCACATAGACCCGCGCCGCGCCCATGTCGCGCAGCGCGCGGACGGCCGCCGCCGCGGTCGCGCCGGTGGTCAGGATGTCGTCCACCAGCACGACCGACTGACCGCGCACGTCTGCGCCGCGTTTGGGCGCGAACGCCCGCGCCGCGTTGGCCTGCCGGGCGGCGGCGTCCTTTTGCGCGGATTGTCGGCCGACGAACGCCCGCTTGCGCAGCGTGGCGCGGCAGGGGAGATCGAGCGCGGCGGCGAGGGGCTTGGCCAGCAGCGCAGCTTGGTCATAGCCGCGTTCGCGCAGCCGCAAAAAGCCGATCGGCAGGTAGGTGATGCAGTCGGGCTGCCAGTCGGGCAGCCGCTCGGCCAGCACGGGCAACAGCTGCGCGGCGAACCAGTCTGCATAGTGTGCCTGATGCTGGAATTTGAAGCGCAGCATGGCCTGCCGCACTGCGCCGGTGTACAGCAGCGCAGCGGCGGCATCGTCCGCCCCGGCCACCTGCACCGGCTGGGCGCAGCGGTACTGCACGCGCACCGCGCGGGCGCAGGCCGGACAGAGCATGGCCTTGCCGCCGTCCCCGGCAGCGAGCGTCGCGCCGCAGAGCACGCAGCGCCGTGTGAACAAAATGCCCATCTTGCCCTCCTCTCAACAAAAAACGGCCGCTGCTGCGACCGTTTTTCTGTTTTGATCGACGAAGGTGTTCAGGCCAGCAGCTTTTTCAGCCGCTCCGCCGCCTCTTGCGTGCGGGCAGCGTCGCCGAAGGCGGTCAGACGGAAGAACCCGTCGCCGTTCCGGCCAAAGCCCGCGCCCGGCGTGCCGACCACGTGCGCGTTCTCGAGCAGATAGTCGAAGAACGTCCAGCTATCCATGCCGTTCGGGCACTTGAGCCACAGATACGGGCTGTTTTTGCCACCGGTGTACCAGATGCCGAGGGCGTCGAGCGTGTCGGCCAGCACCTTGGCGTTGCGCTTGTAGTAGCCCAGCGTCTCGCGGATCTGCTGCATCCCCTGCGCGGTGAAGCACGCCGCCGCGCCCTTTTGCACGATATAGGGCACGCCGTTGAACTTGGTGGTCTGGCGGCGCAGCCACATCTGGTTGAGCTTGCCGTCCAGCAGCGCCTTGGGCACGACCGTCCAGCCGCAGCGCGTGCCGGTGAAACCGGCCATCTTGGAGAACGAGCAGAACTCGATCGCGCAGGTCTTGGCGCCCTCGATCTGGAAGATCGAGCGGGGCAGCGTCTCGTCCTCGACGAAGCACTCGTAGGCCGCGTCGAACAGGATGACCGCGTGCTCGGCGTTGGCGTAGTCCACCCACGCTTGCAAGCCCGCATGGTCATAGGCCGCGCCGGTCGGGTTGTTGGGCGAGCACAGGTAGATGATGTCCGCATGGACGGACGGATCGGGCAGCGGCAGGAAGCCGTTCTGCTCGTTGGCATCGAGGAACAGCACCTTGCGGCCGGCCATCACGTTGGTGTCCACATACACCGGATAGACCGGGTCGGGGATCAGCACGGTGTTGTCCGTGCCGAAGATGTCGAGGATGTTGCCCACGTCGCTCTTGGCGCCGTCCGAGACGAAGATCTCGGTCGTGTCGAGCGTCACGCCGTGTTCCTGATAGTAACCGGCCAGCGCGTCGCGCAAAAAGCCGTAGCCCTGCTCATCGCCGTAGCCGTGGAAGGTCTCCTGCCGGGACTGGTCGGTGACGGCCGCGTGCAGCGCGTCGATGACCGCCGGGACGAGCGGGCGGGTCACGTCGCCGATGCCCAGACGGATGATGTCGGCCTCCGGGTGGGCGGCGGCGTATTCATTCACCTTGCGGGCGATGGTGGAGAACAGATAGCTCTGCTCGAGGTCAGCGTAATGCTCATTGATCTGCATTTTTCTTGCTCCTTTCCAGCGAAGCCGCAACGAACGCCTTGAACAGCGGATGGGCGCGGTTGGGGCGGGATTTGAACTCGGGGTGGAACTGCACGCCGATGTAGAACGGGTGGCCGGGGATCTCGACGGTCTCGACCAGCTCGCCGGTGGGCGATGCGCCCGTGACCATCATGCCCTTGTCCTCGATCTGCGTGCGGAAGCTGTTGTTGAACTCATAGCGGTGGCGGTGGCGCTCCGAGATCACATCGGTGCCATAGGCCGCGGCCATGATGGTGTTCGGACGGATCTTGCAGGGATACGCGCCCAGACGCATGGTGCCGCCCTTTTTGGAGATGCCCTGCTGGCTCTCCATCAGGTCGATCACCGGGTGGGTGGAATCGGGATCGAACTCGGAGGAGTTCGCGTCCTCGAAGCCGAGCACGCTGCGCGCGTAGCTCATCACGGCGATCTGCATCCCCAGACAGATGCCGAAATAGGGGATGCCCTGCGTGCGGGCATAGTTGGCCGCGCAGATCATGCCCTCGATGCCGCGGGGGCCGAAGCCGCCCGGCAGGATGATGCCATCGACCTCGCCGAGCAGCTTGTCCACGGTCGAGTCGTTGATCTCCTCGGAGTCCACCCAGTCGATGTCGACGAAGCAGCCGGTCTCGTAGCCGCCGTGCTGCAGCGCCTCGGCGACCGACAGATAGGCATCGTGCAGGCGGACGTATTTGCCCACCAGCGCGATCTTGATGTGCTCCTTGCGCGCGGCGATGCGCTCGAGCATGGCGATCCACTCGCTCATATCGCCCTTGGGCGCGCCGATGGACAGCTCGCGGCACACGATGTCGGACAGGTGGCTCTCCTCGAGCATCATGGGCGCCTGATACAGCACGGACAGCGTGCGGTTCTCGATCACGCAGTCGGGCTGGACGGTGCAGAACATCGAGATCTTGCGCTTGATGTCATCATCGAGCGGCTGATCGACGCGGGCGACGATGATGTCCGGCGAGATGCCCAGACCGCGCAGCTCCTTGACCGAGTGCTGGGTGGGCTTGCTCTTGGGCTCGTTCGAGCCCGAGATATAGGGCACGAGCGTGACATGGATGAACAGGCAGTTGCGGCGGCCGACCTCGGACGCGACCTGCCGGATCGCCTCGAGGAAGGGCTGGGACTCGATGTCGCCCGTGGTGCCGCCGATCTCGGTGATGACCACGTCGGCCGAGGTCTTTTTGCCCACCGAATAGATGAACGACTTGATCTCGTTGGTGATGTGCGGGATGACCTGCACGGTCTCGCCCAGATATTCGCCCGCCCGCTCCTTGTTGAGCACGTTCCAGTAGACCTTGCCCGTGGTCAGGTTGGAAAACTTGTTGAGATCCTCGTCGATGAAGCGCTCATAGTGGCCGAGGTCGAGGTCGGTCTCGGCGCCGTCGTCGGTCACATACACCTCGCCGTGCTGGAACGGGCTCATCGTGCCCGGATCGACGTTGATATAGGGGTCGAGCTTTTGCGCGGCCACCTTGAGGCCGCGGCTCTTGAGCAGACGGCCGAGCGAGGCCGCCGTGATGCCCTTGCCCAGACCGGAAACGACACCGCCGGTCACGAAAATGTACTTTGTCATATCTCGATCTCTCCCTTGCATACAGTGGTGGCCGCGCCCGTCATGAACACGGTCTGGTCGGTGTAGCGCACGGTCAGATCGCCGCCGCGCAGATGGATGGTGATGTCCTCGTCCTTATGGGCGCGCCCGGTCAGGCAGGCGGCCACGCCGACCGCGCATGAGCCGGTGCCGCACGCCCAGGTCTCGCCCGAGCCGCGCTCCCACACGCGCATCCGCAGGCTGCCGTCCGGCAGGACGTTGACGAACTCGGTGTTGACGCGCTCGGGGAACAGCGGATGATGCTCGAACTTGGGGCCGATCCGCTCCAGATCGAGCGTGCCCACGTCCTCCTCGACGAAGACGACGCAGTGCGGGTTGCCCATCGAGACGCAGGTGATGTGGTATACCTTTTCGTCGATCACGAGCGGGACGCCGATCGCGCGGTCGCCCTCGAGCGCGACCGGGATCTCGCGCGGGGCGAGGATCGCCGCGCCCATATCGACGCGCGCGGTGCGCATCTTTCCATCCTCCACGGTCAGCTCGAGCGTCTTGATGCCCGAGAGCGTGTCCACGGTCACGGTGGTGCGGCCGTCCGTCCTGCCGTTGTCATACAGGTATTTGCCCACGCAGCGCACGCCGTTGCCGCACATCTTGCCTTCCGAGCCATCGGCGTTGAAGATGCGCATCTGCGCATCCGCCGTATCCGAAGGGGAGATCAGGATGATGCCGTCAGCGCCGATGCCGAAATGCGGCTCGCTGAGCTGGATGGCGAGCGCCTCTGGGTCGGGCACGGTCTGATCGGAGCAATCGAAGTAGATATAGCAGTTGCCGCAGCCGTGCATCTTGGTGAAGGACAGCTTCACGCGGTATCCCTCCTTAAAAATATAGCAAAAATAGCATATGCGCAGGGCGGTCCACGACCATCGCGCATATCTAATTAAGTATACCATAAGCCGACGGGAATTTCTCTAGCGATTTGCAAAAAAGGGAAAAAATTTTAACGAGCATAAGCGGGGATTTTGGTCGATACCGAACAAAAGACAAGGAGAGAGCGGGATAAGTCGCGCGGCTGGCCGCGCGTTCGGCGGCGCAGCACCGGGCGGCCGTGGCGTGCCGCTCTTGGCGGCGACGGTCGTTTTTTGGCTTGCAATTTGGACGAAAAACTACTATAATAGAGCATAGTCGGTCTACATGATCCGATCGAAATGTGTGTCGATGGTCGAACGGCCGGTCGTGCCCCCATCCGGTGGGCGAGGCGTTCGCGGTCGTCCCGCATGGGGCGGCGATAAAAAGGAGGGACCGTATGCAGCGAGGTCGAGCGAGGACGGCAGACGATCTGGCCGGATAGGACGGCAGCGGCAGGGGGGAGACTTGCTGCGATCGATGCGTGCTCGCCGCGGATAGAACATAAGGGAGAGGGACGCGCCTGCGCGGGCGCGTGGATAAGGAGCAGAAAAGCGTGTATCAAAATGGTAGTTCCTGCGCCGGTGGGTCGGCGCAAGGCTATGGAGGAATGTGAGTCATGAACAAAGATCAACAAGTCGAATACATGGAGATCGACCTGCTGCAAGTGCTCAAGGAGCTGTGGAAGCGGGCAGGGATGATCGCGTTGGTGTCCGTGCTGTGCGGTGCGCTGGCGTTTGGCTACGCGGCGCTGCTCGTCACGCCGAAGTACCAGTCCAGTGCGCTGCTGTACGTCAACAACAGCTCGTTCACGGGCAATACCTCGTACAGCATCAGCTCGTCCGAGCTGACAGCGGCACAGCATCTGGTCGATACCTACGTCGTCATCCTCAAGAGCCGCACGACGCTCGAGGACGTGATCGAGCGATCGGGCGTCGCGTATGATTATGAGGAGCTGACCAAGATGATCAGCGCCGAGTCGGTCAACTCCACCGAGATGTTCAAGGTCACGGTGACGAGCGAGGATCCGCAGGAGGCCATGGTGATCGCCAATACGATCGCCGATGTGCTGCCCGATAAGATCGCCAGCGTGGTCGAGGGCAGCTCGATCCGCATCGTCGATCGCGCGGTGGTCGCCGATGAGAAGTCGTCGCCCAACATCACCCGCTATACGATGATCGGCGTGCTGCTGGGGCTGGTCGCCAGCTGCTTCGTGGTCGTGCTGATGGTCATGTTCGACGACCTCATCAAGGACGAGGATTACCTGACCCAGACCTATGACGTGCCGGTGCTCGCGGTGATCCCGGATCTGCTGGGCAAGGGCAGCGATGGGTATTACCGCCAGGGCGGATATTATCAGATGGAGAGCGATAGGAGGGATCAGGATGCTGCGCACTAAGGAAAAACGCAACAAGGCGTCGGCGTTGTCGCCTGAGGAGCAAAAGAGCGTGATCGGCGACCAGCTGAACTTTGCGGGCGCAGAGGCGTATCGCCGCCTGCGTGCCAATCTGGACTTTTCGTTCTCCGATCGCAAGGATTGCCGGATCATCGGCGTGACCAGCTCGCTGCGCGGCGAGGGCAAGAGCACGACCAGCATCAATCTGGCCTACACCATCGCCCAGACCGGCAAAAAGGTGCTGCTGATCGATGGCGACATGCGTCTGCCGACGGTGGCCAAGATGGTCGAGCTCCAGCCGTCGCCCGGTCTGTCCAATCTGCTGGTCGGCGCGAGCACGGAAAACGATGTCATCCAGAAGCAGACCAAGCTCGGCGGTTCGCTTCATGTGGTGACGGCGGGCGACATCCCGCCCAACCCCAGCGAGCTGCTGGGCTCGGAGCAGATGCTGCGCGTGCTCCAGCGGTTTTCGGAGGATTATCAGTACATCGTGGTCGATCTGCCGCCCGTCGGCGCGGTCGCGGATGCGCTGGTGATGGCCAAGCGGGTCGATGGTATGGTCGTGGTCGTGCGCCAGAACTACTGTGCGCGTCAGGATCTGGCCAACACCATGCAGCAGCTCCAGCTGTCCAACGTCAAGATCTTGGGGCTGGTCATGAGCCGCGCGACGATCGAGACGAAGGGCTACCGCAAATACAAGAAGTACGGCGGCAACTACCGATACGGCGATAACAAGTCGGCCAAGCGGGCGAACAGCGATGAGTGAGCTCTACGACTTCCACTCGCACGTGTTGCCCGGCATCGACGACGGCAGCAAGAGCGTCGAGGAGAGCTTGGCCATGCTGACCGCATCGGCCGAGCAGGGCGTCGGCGTGATGGCCGCCACCCCGCATTTTTATGCCGATGAGCAGTCCATCGAGCGCTTTTTGCGGCGGCGGCAGCGGGCATGGGATCGGCTGCGCGACCATCTGGAGGATGGGATGCCCCAGCTGCGGCTGGGCGCGGAGGTGCACTATTTCGAGGGGATCTGCTCGACGCCCGGGCTGCTCGATCTGCGCTTGCAGGGGACGAAGATCCTGCTGCTGGAGATGCCGTTTTGCCGTTGGAGCGACCGCATGGTGCGGGACATCCGCGAGCTCAACAGCAGGCCGGAGATCGTCGTGCTGCTGGCGCATATCGAGCGCTATCTGCGGGAGCAGCCCGCAGGGGTGATAGACGAGTTGCTGGCCGATCGCGTGCGGTTGCAGTGCAATGCCAGCATCTTCTGCAACTGGAGGACCAGACGGCGGGCGATGCGGATGCTGGACAACGACCAGATCTACCTGCTGGGCTCGGACAGCCACAATATGACCACGCGGCCGCCTGCGCTCGGCAAGGCGGCGGAGGCGATCCGCAGCAAGCTGGGGCAGCAGGCGCTGGACAAGGTCGGCAGACGCGCTGAGCGGCTGCTCGCGGACGCATGAAGGGCGTTCCTAATTTTATATCAGATCATGAGCGGAGCGACGCAGCGTGAGCAGCGTCGCTCCGCTTTTTGCTGGGCGCATAGGAGCGCACCGCGCGGGGCAGGGCGGTCGCGACCGACACCTCCCCTGCACGAGATCACCTCGACTGCCTCGTGGCCGAGACGCAAAATGCGGCAGCCGGATCAGACCGGCTGCCGCATTTTTTGGGTACGTAGTGCCCAGCGAGGGACAAAAACAGCGGGGGATCGGCTTTGCCGATCCCCCGCTGTCAGGGGCGTCGTTATCCGGGCGAGCGGGTGCTCATTTGCTCAGATAGCGATACAGGAACGTGACGATCTGTGCGCGCGTGCAATCATCGCGCGGGCTGAAGGTCGTCGCGCTGGTGCCATTGGTCACACCGTTGGCCACAGCCCAAGCTACCGCATCGCTGTAATAGCTGCCTGCCGTCACATCGGTGAAGGCGGCGCTGCTATCCGCAGCCGGAGAACCGGCGCAGCGGTACAGGAAGGCGGCCATCTGGCCACGATCGCAGGTCTGCTCGGGCGCGAACGTGGTGGCGGTGATGCCCTTGGTGATGCCCTTTTCGACCGCCCACTGCACGGCCTTGGCATAGTAGCTGCTGCTGTCCACATCGGTGAACGGCTCGGTCGTGCCGGTCGGCTCAGGACGACCCATCGCACGCCACAGGAAGGTCACCATCTGGCCGCGGTCGCAGGTCTGCGCGGGCGCGAACGTGGTGGCCGTGGTGCCGGTGGTGATGCCCTTTTCGACTGCCCACTGCACCGCATCCGCGTAGAACGCGCCAGCGGGCACATCGACGAAGCCGGTGGCGGGCTGCTGGGCGATCTTGTCGAACCGGACTTCGATCGTCACCTTGCTCGCCGGCATGGTGAAGGTGTACTTGCCAGCCGCAGACGCAGTCGTCTCGATGGTGTCGCCGTTCTGGTCGGTGACGGTCAGGCTGCGCAGCGTATACCCGGTGGAGGGCTTGACGGTCAGCGTCACCTTATCGCCCTTAGAAGCCTTGGAGGGCGTGACAGCGACAGAGCCGCCTTCCGCGCTCGGCACGGACACGGGGTAGGACGGTGCGGAAGAACCGCCGCCGCCACCGCCGCCGGAGGTGAGCTTGTCGTAGGTCGCGGTCAGCTCCACGTCGGTGGAGGGCATGGTGAAGGTGGTCTCGGACTTGGTCGCATCGGCCAGCGTCACGTTGCCCGCCTTGACCTCCCACTTGGAGAAGCGGTAGCCGCTCTTGCTGTCGGCCTTGATGGTGACGGTAACGTCTGCGTCATACAGGCCGCCGCCCGTGCCGCCGTTGACAGCGACCACGTGCTTGCTGGTCATGCCGACCAGATAATGCGAGAAGTGATCGGTGGTGAATTCGATCGCGCCGTTCTTGTACTGTGCGCGGATGTAGGTGACATAGCCATCAGCGGAGATGTAGCAGGCCACAGCGGTCTGTCCTTCCATGCCATCCGGCACGGTGTACGGAACGCGGATGTCCACGTTGCCGCCCAGCTCGCTCAGCTTTTCGGTCTTACCGTCGGCATGGACGAGCTCGAGCGTCAGATCGACGATCACAGGCTTGACGGACGACAGGCTCTCCAATGCCAGCTTCTGCTCTTCGTTCAGATCCTTCTCTTTGACTGCCTCCATGCGCAGGACGATCTTAGTCGCGTCAGCGGCCTCGTCTGCGATGGTCTCCATGGCCTCCTGGCTCAGCGTGATCGAGGTGTCCTCGGTGGAGATGGTGGTCGTGCCCTTGCGGTCGGCCAGCGTCGAGATCAGCTCGGTGGGCAGAGTGAGCTGCTTGACACCTTCCAGGCCATCCAGATCGATGGTGGCATCGCCGTCGGTGTTCTTGCCGATCTCCTCGAGCGCTTTGTCGGTCAGTTCGATCTCGACCGCCGTAAGATCGTCCGTCTCCTTTACGTCGATCGCGACAGCATCATCGCCCGTGGCCACATACGCGCCCTTTTCGAGCACCAGCGTGCCGGTGGCCGTCTTGGCGTCGGCCGGAACGATGTTGTCGCTGCTGACCAGCCGTGCGCGGACGGAGTACGAGCCGGGCGCGGCAGGCAGATCGGTCGTCCAAGTATCGTTCACTTGGTACTCGACGACGATCTTGGCGCTGCTGTCCTGCGGCGCGATCGTGGCCGTGACCGGGCTGCGGCCAGCCATGGACTGCTTGAGGCCGTCCAGCGTGATCGTGTAGTCGGTCGCCTTGTTGACGGTCAGCGTGCCGGGCTGATAGCGGATCTCGTAGTTGTTCGAGGTCAGACCGGCGATCTCGATGGGATAGGTGCCAGCCTTGTCGAACTGCTGATACGTGCAGGTGTAGGTGGCCTCGCCGGTCAGGACGGAGGCATCCTCGCCGTTTTTCAGGCCGTTCGCCGTAAAGCCAGCGCTAGCCGGTGCTTGACCGTAGGTGATCGCATGATCGTTGGCGGTGATGGTCAGCGGCGCCTTGGTGATGACGAGCTGATACTGGATCTCGGTCTTGGCGTACTGGCCGGGCACCGCAGCGGCGGTGGCCGTGATGGTGGTCGTGCCTGCGTTCAGCAGGGTCACGATGCCCTTTTCATCGACCGTCGCGACCGTAGGATCACTGCTGGCATAGGTCACAGCGCCGCCATCTACGGTATCGTTGGTGGCCGTGGCGCGGATCGAGCTCGAGCCATAGGGGTAGGTCACGGTCTCTTGGATCTGGAACGGCCAGCTCAGCGCTTGCTTCGGCCACTTGGAGATGACCTCGGTCTCGGTCTCGCCGCAGCGCTTGCAGGTGCGCGTGCGTGCGCCGTCCTCGGTCTCGGTGGCCTCCTTGGTCACGACCCAATCGCCCCAATCATGGCCGAGCGGGTCGGTCTCGGTGTCGGTGTAGTGGTCGCCGCAGCGCGAGCAGGTGTGGGTGGTGTAGCCCTTGGCCGTGCAGGTGGGCGCTGTCACCGTCGCCACATAGTCATGTCCGAGCGCGGGGATGGCCTCCGTGGCCGTCTCACCGCACACCGTGCAGGTGTGGGTCTGTGCGCCGCCCTCGGTGCAGGTGGGCTGCTTGGTCACGGTCCACTCGCCCCAAGTGTGCGTACCGGCGGGACGGATGACCGCGCCGCAGACCGCGCAGATGTCGTCCTTGGTGCAATCGGTCACGGTCGAGGTGTGGCCGGTCGCCGGGATCGGTCGAGCGTCGGTCGTCGCGTCGCAGCGGCTGCAATGGCGGGACTCCGAGCCCGGCTCGGTGCAGGTAGGCGCACGATCGACCGTCCACGTCTCGGCGAAGTCGTGCCCCAGCACGCTGAGCGTCTTGGTCTCGATCAGGCCGCAGCGGGCGCAGGTGCGGGTGGCCGTGCCGGTCTCGGTGCAGGTGGCCGCCTTGGTGATCGTCCATGCGCCCATGTCATGCCCCAGCGCGGGGATGACGGTCGTCATGGTCTCGTCGCAGCCGTCCAGCGTGCAGGTGTAGGTCATGGTGCCTTGCTCGGTGCAGGTGGGCTCCTTGGTGACCTTGCCCTCGCCATACTGGTGCACGTGGTCGTCCAGCGTATCGACCAGCTCGATGGTGATGGGGATCTCGGTGGTCGAGCCGCCGCCCGTGAAGGTGAACACCTGCTTGAGCATATACTTGACGTTGTCCGGCTCGTTCAGACCCTGTGCGAAGGTGATGGTGAACACGCCGGAGAGCACGTCGGTGGGCTCAAAGGTGTCTGCGTGGAGGGTGAAGCCGCCGGTCAGCTCGCTGTTGTCCGCATCGCTCCGGAAGGGGCCTTCCAGATCGTAGGAGGCCAGCAGATCCGTGATGGAGTAGCTCTTGCGGAACAGGCCGCCGAGCACGTCGAAATCGACGTTGTAGATCGGCTTTTCGGACACGTTGCGCAGCTCGAAGCGCATCCGATAGGGCTTGCCCGTGACCGCGGTCTTTTCCGCCGTGATGGTCATGTGCATCGCGTCGCCCGCCAGCACTTGGATCGGGTCCTGCGTGGTGAAGGGGATGCGGACATCCTCCGAGAAGTCGTCCGTCGTGCGCGTGCCGGTGACGACGCCGCGCAGCGTGTAAGCGCCCTTGGCATCACCGCGGACGTACCAATGGTGGGTGGCACATTCCTTCGGCGAGATGGTGCCCAGCTTGACCGTGTCCGACTGTTCGCCGGTGGCCATAGCGGCCAGCGACAGCCCATCGGGCAGCTCGAGCGTCGCGACGCAGTCGGTGACGTGCTCGGCCACCGAGGTGTTGGTCACGAGCAGCTGCACATCGAAGTTCTCCTTGAGCCAAGTGGACTCCGAGGGAACGATGAGGAAGATGTCCTTGGCGACGGGGTAGAACACGCGGTCGTCGAGGGTGGTCGGCGTCGCGCTGACGACCTGACCCTCGCCGTTGTAGCAGTAGGTCAGCTCGCCGAACTCGAGCACGACCGTGCTCTGGAACACGTGCTGGTTGCCGGGCGCGCTGGGATCGATGCCAGCGGCCACGATCTCGTCATAGCGCATCTCCTTGACCTTGGTCTCGACCTGGAGGATGTCCTCGGTGCTCAGATAGAGCGTGAAGCTGCGTTTGCTCTCGGAGATCGTCATGCTGGAGATGTCGCGCGGCTGATAGCCCTCGGCCTGCGCCATCAGGCTGTACGTGCCGTCGGGCGCGTTCAGCTTGGCCACGCCCTGCGCGTTGGTGACGGCGTGCGTCACCAGCTTGCCGTCCTGATACAGTGCGACCGAAGCGCCGTCGATCAGCGCGTTGGTGGTCGTATCCTTGACGGTGATGGACACGCGGCCTTCGGACAGCGTGACGGTCTGCACGTCGCTCGTGGCGGTCGCGCCCTTGCTGTCGGTGACGGTCAGGCGCACGCGATAGGTCTGCGGCAGCGCCGCCGGATCGACCGGTGCCGTCCACGAGCAGGTGGTGGTCGTGCCGCCGGGCTCGACGGTCAGTTCGCCGTCCAGCCAATCAGCGGTGGTCGCGGCGGCGTCCTGATACTGGAGCGTGACGGTCTCGATCGACGGGGCATAAGCCGTGACATCCGAGGTGGCCGTGACGGTCACGGGGATGGCGAGCGTCTGCGCCTCGTCCGTGACGGCGAAGCCGTGCTCCATCGTGCAGGAAACGCCCAGCTTGGCCGTCGTGGCCTGCGCGGTCGCGTTCTCCGCCGAGGTGTTGCCCGCCAGATCGACGGTCACGACGGCGAATCGGTAGCTCGTGCCCTGTTTCAGGCCATCGACCGTGTAGGTCAGATCGGTGATCGGCTGATGGGTGCGCTGTTTGCCATCGACCAGCACATGATAGCCCTTGACACCGATGTTATCCGTGCCCGCCGTCCACTGGAGGGCAGCGGTGGTGGTGGTCACGCCGGAAACGGTCAGGCTGGTCGGGGCGGTGGGCGGCTGCTGGTCGGCAGTCGAGACCGCGCGCTTGGACACGTTGCCCGCCTGATCCTCGGCTTCGATGGTGAAGCTGTTGCCGTCGCTCGAGGCGGCGGTCACGCTGTACGAATACTGGCCGGTGGTGGTGGCTTTCGTCTCGCCCAGCAGCGTACTGTTCTTGTACACCCGGAAAACGCGCACATCGGTGTCCTCGCACACCCAGTTGAGCGTGGCAGCGCCGTCGGCCAAGAAGTTGAAGCCCACATTGTCGATGACGGGCGCGACGGTATCCACGTTGATGTAGATGGTCTTAGACTCAAAGTTCTCAGCCCACGTCACCGTCAGCTCGTTTTGCCCTTCTTCGAGGTCGGTGAGCGTCACCGAGAACATCGCATCCTTGCCGACCGTGGTCGTGGCGAGCTCGGTCTCGCCGCGCTCGACGCGGATCGTGTCGCCGGGCTTGCAGTAGCCGATGAGCTCGAAGGTAGCGGTGTTGATCGAGACGATGGGGCTCGTGAACTGCGGCAGCGTCAGAGTGTTCGGATCGACGAAGCTCAGCGTCCGCTCGACCGGCTTGCCGATGATGTTGCCGCGATAGCGCTCGCCATCGTTGTAGACCGTGCTCAGATCGGTGGCGAACACCTTGATCGAGCGGGTGTCGTTGTAACGGTACGTGCCTCCATAGGTAACATCGTCATTGAATCTATCGCTTGTGGAGAACGTCAGCTCGAACGCATAGCGGCCGTCGTCGGTGGGGCCGACGTATTCCATGCGCTGGCAGGCGTGCTTGCCTGTGACATCATAGAACGCGACCCACAGGTTGGTGGCGGGCACGGCCGTGCTGGCTTGGATGGTATAGGATTCCCAGCTGGCCAGTGGATGGACGCCACTGATCTGTTCGGGCACTTGCAGGTCGTAATCCTTAGCCGTGCACAGCCAGCGGCTGAAGGGATAACGCAGGGTGTCCGTATCGTCGGCGCGGCCGGTCTTGGACAGCTCGACGAAGAACTGGAGCGGGCCATCCGCGCTCTTGAGCATATACACATACCCGGCATTGGCGCGGAGGGGCTCGAAGGTCTGCTTGGTCAGATCCTCTTCGCTCTCTGCCCAGCGGGCATAGGCGTACTCGCCCAAGTTGGAGCCTTCGATGCGGATCTTCGCCGTGTGCAGCACCGGATCGTCGTCGTCCTGATAGTCCCCATCGTCGTCGTCGATCGTGATGGTGGGCAGAGGAGCTGGCGCATAGGTGATGTTGGTCTCGCCGCTGCTGATCAGCTTGCCGTCCATGTAGACCCGCATCTGATAGGTGCCGGCCTCCAGACCGTTAAAAATGCTCCGATCAAAGTACAGGTACTGCGTCGTGTCCGAATAGGACGAAGTGCCCAGCGTGAGCGGTACGGGCTGCGGCGTCAGGCATTCATATCCGTCATACAGCTTGGCGGTGTACGTGCTGTCCGTCGGAAGGTTCCTGCCCACGAGATAACCGCTGCTGGCGTTGCCGCCTTCGCCGTCGCCATCCCAGACAGACGGCGTAGCATCGCCCTGATAGACCTCGAAATCGTCGAACAGGTCGCCGTCAAAAAACACCTGATACTTCCCGACCGAGAGGGGCTTGTCGAGCGTCAGTCGATACTCGGAGCGGTATCCACGCGCCTCGTCCAGCGCATAGTCGGTCACAGCGAAGGTATCCGTGCCATTGGACAGGGTGAACTTTTTGAAAGCCTCCAGCTCGGCGGCGGTGATGTTTTTAGGAGGGTCGCTGGTGCTGAAATAGATCGTGGCCTGTACGGTTTGGTCGCCGGGATCGGCGCTATACCAATAGAGATAGGCATGGCTGGAATTGGTCATATCCAAAGGCGTATGCGTGGCCACATAGGTGTATAGCTTTTCAAAAAAGAGGTTCTCTTCGGCACCGCTCGTATCGCGGAACAGCAGGGTATAGGCAGCGCCGTCGGTCAGCTTGGCGAACTCGGACGGGGCAAAGCTGTACTGATACACCTTAGCGCCGCTGCTCTGGCCTGCTGCGCCGGTGAGGACGGGGCTGGTCAGCGCGTCCTTGCCGGTGCTGTCCTGAAAGACGAGCTGTCCCTTGCCGCTGGAGTTGACGGCCGTGAACGCCACGGGGAACTGCTCGAGGTTCATCCAGAAGCTCAGGTCGTCCTGATCTCGAAGCGGCACCTCGATCTCGATAAGGGAGAGTTCATCGACGGCCCCGACCGTATCGACTAGAACGCCATTGAGATAGAGGTCGTAGCGCCATCGGGTCAAGGAGTCGGTGATCTTCAGCGTTCCGCGCAGGATGACGGTACTGCCGTCTTTCTCCACGGTGATCGCCTCGCAGCGGCCGACTTCGTTGCCATCAGCATCCCGCATGGTCAGCACATTGCCGCTGTCCTTATACGAACGGCTATTGTGCAATTCGAGCTCGAAGGAGACCGCACGATCCGATTTACTGATCTGATAAGGATAAAAATTGATATGCTCTGTCCCCTCATTATAGTAGGGATTGTGGAAGAGCTCGGTCACCTCGCCATAGGTTTGCCCGGTCTTATTGATCCCCACGTAAAAAGAACTATCGTAGGAGGAGAGGGGCAGGATCGTGCCGTGTTGCGTAAGAGGCACGTCTATCGTTTCCGTCGCGCTCGCAGCGGTGAAGGTCTGCTCGGCGTAAACGATGGAAGAATCCCAAGTGCGAGCCTTGATCGTGTAGGACTGGCCGCTTTCCAGCCGGGCGAGCTCCACCTGCAAGACGGCCTTTTGCGGGTCGGCGATCGAAATGTCCTTGATGGAAGCGCGGGGAGAGGAAGCTCGTTGTATCACCGCGCCCACGCCGTCTACCAGGGTCTTGTTACCGGTGTAGTCGATGCTGAGCGTATAGTCACGGCCGGACTCGATGCGCTGCCCGGATACGACCTGCATCTGCGCGTAGAGCATCCAAGCACCATCGTGATAGGCGGATATATCGCGGTAGCAGCCGGTGGACTGCGCCACCGTCGTGTCGCCATCGGTCAGGCGGAAGGACAGACCTTCGAGTTCGGCTTCGGTCTTGAGGCCATAGACCGACAGAGAGACTTCAAAATCGTCCGTGCCCGGATAGAGATCGTACACGCGTGCGTAATCGAGGAGCAGGCAATCCGCCCCGACCACTTCGATCATGCCGGCGATCGGATAGATCGAGTCACCGGCCACCAGTCGCAGCGAGTAGCTGCCGGGCAGCACGGTAGCCGTGTCTTTGATCTCTGCATAGCCGATATAGTATGCCATCACGCTCTTGCCGTCCACATCCACAAAGGTAGTGTAGTAGTTCGAGAGCGCATCGCTTTGCGCCACGACCTCTTCGCCGTCCATCATCTGCACGATGCCGTTGGAGGTGGGGCGACCATCCGCTTCCAGCAGGTACGCGCCGCTGTCATCCGGGTCGAGGATGTACATGGTGCGGTCGGGATAGATACTTTCTTTACCGGCATAGACATAGGTGCACGCAGGCTGGTTCTGCTCGATCGCGAACAGGGAGATCCCGCCGCCGGCAGGGCCTTGCGGTGCAGGCGCATCGTCACCTTCTGCCACGATCGGCAGCGTCAGCGTTTGTGGTGGTATATCCACGGCCGCCGCCATCGGGAACATCGACAGCAGCAGGGTGAGCACCAGCAACATACTTAGCGCACGTTTTCGCTGTTTCATGGTGAACATTCCTTTCTTTCACAGGCGTTCGAGCCTGCGGTAGTGGTCTATATCAAAACGGGCGCGCATCTGGTAGGCAGTGCGGTGCTGTGGTCGCGCTGTGCGCCGTCAGCCGTGCCCGGTTTTTTTAGCAGAAAGGAGGGTCGCGATGCTTTACGAAGAAAAAGTAAAGCTGTTGTGTACAGTATAGCACGTCCCCTGTCGGACGACAATACTCTTTTTGACGGGATCGACGAGTTCTGTCGATCCGGCGCAGCACGAGCGCCGGGCATGAAAAAAAGACCCTTGCGGAGCAAGGGTCTTGGGATGGTGGACCTGAA
>JAUNJI010000079.1 GCA_030533295.1 Eubacteriales bacterium | reverse complement strand
CGCAAGGCCGCAGTCCTTTTTTTTCTGTTTCACGTGAAACAGCGTGAAATTTCGGTGGAATCGCTTTGCATTGCCCGGCGGGTGTGCTATAATAAGACCCGTAGGAAAAACGAAAGAACAAGAGGAGATCATTATGGGTAAAATAATCGCGTTCGCCAACCAAAAGGGCGGCGTGGGCAAGACCACCACAGCGATCAACCTCGCCGCCGCACTGTTCGAGCGCGGCAAGCGCGTGTTGCTGTGCGATTTTGACCCGCAGGGCAATGCCACCTCGGGCTTCGGCGTCGATCCGCGCTCGCTCAAGGTGTCGGCCTATGACCTGATCGTGGCAGACCGGCCGGATGTCCGCGGGGCGATCGTTTCGACCAAGTGGGTCGATCTGATCGGCGCCAACGTCAATCTAGCCGGTGCCGAGCTCGACCTCATCACCATGGATCACCGGGAGAGCCGCCTCAAGGGCGTGCTCGACAAGGTGCGGGACGACTATGACTACATCTTCATCGACTGCCCGCCCTCGCTCGGCCTGCTGACGCTCAACTGCTTGTGTGCGGCCGACAGCTTTCTCGTGCCGCTCCAGTGCGAGTATTACGCGCTCGAGGGACTGAGCCAGCTCATGACCACGGTGCGCATGGTCAAGCGGGGCATGAACCCCAAGATCGCGCTCGAGGGCGTGCTGCTGACCATGTTCGACGGGCGCACCAACCTGTCGATCCAGGTGGTCGAGGAGGTCAAAAAGTACTTCCCGGGCGATGTGTTCTCGTCGATCGTGCCGCGCAACGTGCGCCTGAGCGAAGCGCCCAGCCACGGCAAGCCGATCACCGACTACGACCGGATGTGCCGCGGCGCGGAGGCCTATCTGGCGCTGGCGGATGAGATCCTGAAGAAAAACGAACGGAAGGGGCGAGGCTGATGGCGATGGGCAAAAGGGGCTTAGGCGGCGGCCTGTCCAACCTGTTCGGGGACGGCCTGACCGAGAGCGCAGCGGCGACCGACGGCGTCGCCCAGCTGCCGCTGGTGCGGATCGAGCCCAATCCTGACCAGCCCCGCAAGCAGTTCGATGCCACCTCGCTCGACGAGCTGGCAGAGAGCATCCGCCTGCACGGCGTGATCACGCCGATCACCGTGCGCCCGGCGGACAAGGATGGGTATTATCAGATCATCGCGGGCGAGCGACGCTGGCGGGCAGCCCGCCAAGCGGGGCTGAGCGAGATCCCGGCGATGGTGCTGCAAGCGAGCGAGAGCGAGTTGATGGAGCTGGCGCTGATCGAAAATCTGCAACGGGAAGATCTCAACCCGATCGAGGAGGCCGAGGGCTATGAGCGGCTGATCGACCAGTTCGGGTTGACGCAGGAGGATGTCGCCCGCCGGGTGGTCAAGTCGCGTTCGGCGGTGGCCAACGCGCTGCGGCTGCTCGGCCTGCCGCCCGAGGTGCGCGAGATGGTCGCCGCGGGCACGCTGTCCAGCGGCCACGCCCGCGCGGTGCTCGCCGTCGCGCAGGAGGATCGGCGCGTGTCGGCCGCCCGGCAGATGGTCGGCATGACCGTCCGCCAGGCCGAAGCGCTGGCCAAGCGCCTGAACAAAAAGCCCGCGCCGCCACCGCCGCCGAGCGCGTTCTCGGTCGATCACGTGGCCGCGCTGGAAAAGGAGCTCGAGAGCGTGCTCAGCCGCAAGATCTCGATCCAGCAGGGCAAGCGCAGCGGCCAGCTAACGCTGGAATACTATGGTGCAGACGATCTGGAGCGCCTGATCGAAGCGCTGCGCGGTCTGCGCGTATAGGGGAGGGCGTTATGGAGCAAAAGAAACAGGCGTCGCCCAAGACGCCGGAGAAAAAGCTCAGCCGCACCACGCTGACGTTTTATATCATCGGCCTGTTCTCGGTGGCGATCGCGCTGATCTTGATCAGCTATGTCGCGCAGGCGCGTGCCGACCGTCAGTTGGACTCGCTCAACGATAAGCTGACCGAGCAGCGCACGGTCGCGCAGGGCGCGACGCAAAAGATGGAGGATCTGCAACGCAAGAACAACCTGCTCGGGCAGGAGCTGTTCTACGCCCGCGCGGCGCTCGGGCTGGACGAGGGCGAGCCGGTGACAGAGGACACGGTCGCCGCCGCACAGGCCAAGGCCGACATCATTTCGCTCCTGCTGAGCGCCGAGCACGCGGCGCGGCTGGACGATCGGGCGCAGCTGGCCGCCGCGCTGGACGCGCTGGACGCGCCGCTCGAGGCGGTGCCCGCGGACGCGGACAGCCCGCTGACCGACGAGCAGGCGGCGATCCATCAGCAGCTGATCGCGCTGCTGCAAGAGGCGCCGGATGAGCCGGAGCCGACCGAACGACAAGAATAAAAGAAGGAGCAACGACCATGCTGGACATCAAATTCGTTCGCCAAGACCCGGAGGCGGTCAAGGAGAACATCAAAAAGAAATTTCAGGACGACAAGCTGCCGCTGGTGGACGAGGTCATCGCGTTCGATGCCAAGTTCCGCGCGGCCAAGACCCGCTGCGACGAGCTGCGCGCGCTGCGCAACAAGCGCTCCAAGGAGATCGGCGGCCTGATGGCCAAGGGCGAAAAGGAGCAGGCCGAGCAGGCCAAGGCCGAGGTCAAGGCCATGGCCGACGAGATGGCGCAGCTCGAGGCCGACGAGAAGGTGTTCGCCGAGGAGGTCAGGAGCCGCATGATGGTGATCCCGCAGATCATCGATCCCTCGGTGCCGATCGGCAAGGACGATTCCGAGAACGTCGAGCTCGAGCGCTTCGGCGAGCCGGTCGTGCCGGACTATGAGATCCCCTACCATGTGGACATCATGGAGCGCTTCGACGGCATCGATCTGGACGCGGCGCGGCGCACCTCGGGCAACGGCTTCTACTATCTCAAGGGCGACATCGCCCGTCTGCACTCGTCGATCCTGTCCTATGCCCGCGATTTCATGATCGACCGGGGCTTCACCTATTATATCCCGCCGTTCATGATCCACGGGGACGTGGTCAAGGGCGTCATGTCCTTCAAGGAGATGGAGAACATGATGTACAAGATCGAGGGCGAGGATCTATACCTGATCGGCACGTCCGAGCACTCGATGATCGGCAAGTTCATCGACACCATCAACGATGCGGCCACGCTGCCGCAGACGCTGACCAGCTATTCGCCCTGCTTCCGCAAGGAGGTCGGCGCGCACGGCATCGAGGAGCGCGGCGTGTACCGCATCCACCAGTTCGAGAAGCAGGAGATGGTCGTCGTCTGCGAGCCCGCGGAGTCGCCGATGTGGTACGATAAGCTGTGGCAGAACACGGTCGATTTCTTCCGCTCGCTCGACATCCCGGTGCGCACGCTGGAGTGCTGCTCGGGCGATCTGGCCGATCTCAAGGTCAAGTCGTGCGACGTCGAGGCGTGGTCGCCGCGCCAGCAGAAGTACTTCGAGGTCGGCTCGTGCTCCAATCTGGGCGACGCGCAGGCGCGGCGGCTGGCGATCCGCGTGCGCAGCAAGGAAAACCCCAAAGAGCTGTACTTCGCGCACACGCTCAACAACACGGTGGTCGCGCCCCCGCGGATGCTGATCGCCTTCTTGGAGAACAACTTGCAGGCCGATGGCACGGTGGCCATCCCCAAGGCGCTCCAGCCGTATATGGGCGGCAAGGAAAAGCTGACCCCCAAGGCGTGAGCGACCCGTCAACGACCGAAAGGAGAGGTAGTCATGCAGATCGGCATCAAGGGCGAACAGCGCTTCGCCGTCACACAGGCGCAGCTGGCCAGCAACGTCGGCAGCGGGCTGGTCGAGGTGTTCGCCACCCCGATGATGATCGCGGCGATCGAGAACACGGCCGCCGCCAGCGTCGCGCCCCAGCTCGATGAGGGCAAAACGACGGTCGGCACGCTGGTCAACGTGTCGCACGTCGCGGCCACGCCCGCGGGCATGGAGGTGCGCATCGAGACCGAGCTGACCGAGATCGCGCCCAGCGGCAAGGTGCTGACCTTCCGCGTCGCGGCCTATGACGAGGCCGGGCTGATCGGCGAGGGCACGCACCAGCGTGCGATCGTGGACAAGGCACGCTTCGAGAGCAAGGCACAGGCCAAAAAGAACGCCTGAGACGAACGCAAAAAGGGCAGCCAAAGCTGCCCTTTTTGCATATCTGAGCGCCGCGCCGCGCCCTGTGTCACGAAATACGAAAGCCGGGAGCCATGCTCCCGGCTTTCGTCCTATCTAGACCCCAAACGCCGCTGTGAACACCGCCTGCGCCCGCTCCGCGAAGCGGGCGTGTCCCTGTTCGGTGAAGTGCACGCCGTCGAACGCCAGTTCGATCGCCCACGCCGCCGTGTCGGCGAAGGCGAGGCCGCGCCGCTGCGCCAGCGCAGCATATCGCGCGCCGAGGGCGGCGCTGGCGGTGCACAGCGCGTCGGTCGTCCACGCGCCCGGCTGTAAGGGCGGCGGCGCGAGCAGCAGCAGCGGCACGCTGCGCCCGGATAGCGCGTCCAGCAGCCCGTCCATGCGGTCGGCGGTCGCCGCGGGAGATGCGCCGCATAGCAGGTCGTTGGTGCCCAGCAGCACGCACGCGCCGTCCGGCGCAGCCGCTTCGACCTGCCGCAGCAGCCGCCCGAGGCTGGCCGCCCCGCGCGGGATCTCCCGTCCGTTCTCGCCCTCGTTGACGATCGCCCATTGGGGCAGCGCGTCCAGCCGCGCCGTCCAGCGCACGGCCGCCGGATAGCGCCCGCCGCCCCAGCCGCGCGGGTCGTAGCCCCATGTATTGGAATC
The DNA here is from genome assembly GCA_030533295.1 of Eubacteriales bacterium. Taxonomy (GTDB): domain Bacteria; phylum Bacillota; class Clostridia; order Oscillospirales; family Butyricicoccaceae; genus Agathobaculum. The sequence goes on along the minus strand of JAUNJI010000079.1, from coordinate 2,167 downwards.
CCCGATGCACACGATGCGTTTTGCCATGTCGCGCCCTCCGTTTTTTCTTCCAGTATAGCGCATCGCGCCGCCCGGCGCAAGCGGACGGCGGTTGCACCGGCGGCCAAGACCGGCTATACTGAAAAGGACGAGCCAGCTTCAGGGAGGAACGACCATGTACATCGCCGATCTGCACATCCATTCACACCATGCCCGCGCCACCAGCCGGGAGAGCGACCTGCCGCACCTCGTGTGGTGGGCGCAGCGCAAGGGCATCGGCCTGCTGGGCACGGGCGACTGCACCCATCCCGCGTGGCGTGCCGCGCTGCGGGCGCAGCTCGAACCGGCAGGGGAGGGGGTCTATGCGCTTCGTCCGGCCTATCGGCTGGCCTGCGCCACGCCGGGGGACGCGCCGCGTCTGGTCGTCACGGGCGAGGTCGATACGGTCTATCGGCGGGACGGGCGCAGCCGCCGGGTGCACCATCTGCTCGTGCTGCCCGATCTGGATGCCGCCGATGCGCTGGCGGCGCGGCTGGCGCCGTATGGCGACCTGTGCGCCGATGGCCGTCCGACCCTCCGGCTGGACAGCCGCGATCTGCTGGCGCTGCTGCTGACGGTCAGTCCGGCGGCCATGCTGATCCCCGCCCATATCTGGACGCCGCATTACGGGCTGCTCGGCGCGGCCACGGGCTTCGATAGCCTGGCCGCGTGCTTCGGCGACCTCGCGCCGGCGATCCGCGCGGTCGAGACCGGGCTTTCCGCCGATCCGCCGATGCTCTGGCGGGTGTCCGCGCTGGACGGCCTGACGCTGCTCTCCCATTCGGACGCGCACGCGCCGTCCAAGCTGGGGCGCGAGGCCGATCTGCTCACCGGCGCACGCGATTATCCGGCGCTGCGGCGGGCGCTCTGTACCGGCGCGGGGCTGGCGGGCACGATCGAGTTTTTCCCGGCGGCGAGCAAGTACCATCAGGACGGCCACCGGCGCTGCGGCGTGTGCCTGTCGCCCGCGCAGGCCGATGCCCACGGCGGGCGCTGCCCGGTCTGCGGCAAACCGCTGACGATCGGCGTGGCGCACCGCGTCGCGCAGCTGGCCGACCGCCCGGCGGGCTATCGCCCGCCCGATGCCAAGCCCTTCGAGCGGCTGCTGCCGCTGTCGGCGGTGGTCGCCGCCGCGCTCGGCGTGTCGGAGGCGGCCAAGCGCACGCGCACGCTGTGCGACCGCCTGCTCGACGAGCTGGGCAGCGCGTTTTATATTTTGCGACGAGCGCCGCTGGCCGATGTCCGCGCGGTCGCAGGGGAGGGCGTGGCCACGGCGCTCGGCCGCCTGCGCGCGGGCGACGTGCCGTGCCGCCCGGGCTACGATGGCCGCTTCGGCGCAGTCGAGCTGCTCACGCCGGACGAGATCGCCGCGCTGCGCGGATGAGCTTGACCTGTCTGCTGCACCGTTTCGTCAGCCCCCCACCGATCAAAAACGACGGTATCGCGATCGCGATACCGTCGTTTTTTTCACCCCTTCGCCGCCCGCCGCTCGGCGCGGTCGAGGGTGCCATCGGCGATTTGATAGAGGAGCAGCAGCCCGGCCACGATCGCGGTCGCCACCGGCAGCGACAGCGGGATATGCGGCAGCAGGCCGGTGCGCGACAGCGCCGCAGCGCCCAGCCCGAGCCCGAGCGGTGCGCCGATCATCAGCGCCTGCCCGTCAGCACTCAGTGCCCGCTCTGCCTGCTCGCTCGCGGCCTGTGCGCAGGCGCGTTCGTCGTTCATCGGGCTCCCGCCTCGTCATATGGATCGGTCGGCCGTGTGCGGCCGAAAAAAAGATGACCCGTCCCCGCTTCGATCAGAAAACGGATCCGGATCATCTGGATCTGGTGCGGGCAACAGGACTTGAACCTGCACGCCAAAGGCACTGGAACCTAAATCCAGCGCGTCTGCCATTCCGCCATGCCCGCGCATCGTCCGACTGCCGCCGGAACAGTAACAGTATACTCGTTTTGCGTCCACTTGTCAATCATGGGCGCGTCAAAGGGCGGCCAAACCGCCGGGAACGATAAAAATGCCCCGGATCGATGTACCAAAACGCATTGATATATGGTATAATAGCCGCAAAGCGGCTATTATACTGCCTATTTAATAATTATACCATGAGCGGCGCATAGCAGCTGCTTGAACTGGCGTTTTGCCCGCCGCT
>JAUNJI010000078.1 GCA_030533295.1 Eubacteriales bacterium | reverse complement strand
GCGGGAACGGCAAAAGCGAACAAGATCGCCAAAATGACCACCACGGCCACCAATTCCAGCGCGGAAAACCCGCCCTGTCGTCTCATCTTCGCAACAGCTTTCATCCTGTGTCCCTCCGCGCCGCATGGCGACCTGTGCTCACTGCGCCTGTTCGTAAAACGTGATCGTGCCGGACACGCTCAGCGCGTCGGTCTCGATGTCCCCGTTGGCCGGGGCCAGATCCAAGCTATCCAACAGGCAACGAAAGCCCAGACCGGTCAGCTCGGTGATGACCGAGCGCGCCTTTTTGTGATCCTGTGCGGTGAAGCGGAACCGCACCGTGCGGGCGGCCACCCCATCGGTGAACGTCACCGGGTCGAAGCTCAGCTCGGGCTCTGTTCCGGCGAAGATGTGGTTGAACCGCACCATCAGCGTTTGGAAGTTATCATACGGCGGCAGCGCGGACAGCTTGCCCGGCGGCAGCGCCAGGATCTGCTCCAGCTCGGCCTTCATGCGGTCGTATTCCGCGGCGAGCACGGTCGCCGTGCCCAGCTCGGTCTCGGTGACGGCGCGCTCGCTGTCGAGCGCGGCGTGGGCGCTGCGGATCGGCTGATCGACCAGCACCACATACACCCCCGCGATCAGCAGCAGGCTCAGCACCAGCATGAGCACCTTCTCCCGGCGGGTGAAGCTCCGTGTGAGTATCATGATGCGCTCCCTTCTGTCTGCTCCTGCGGCAGCTCTTCCTCCGCGTTGCGCAGCAGCACGGACATCTGTATGATCTGCTCGTCGCCGCTGTTGCCGTCCGCCTTATCGAAGGCCGAGGCCGAAACGAACACCTGCTCGACCATATCCGGGTGCGCCTCCAGCCGTCCGACCAGTTCGGAGCTGCTGCCCAGCGTCAGATCGGCGATCGTCAGCGTCAGCATCCGCCCTGTGACCGACAGCTGTCGCACCGTGCAATACGGGAACACCTCCTGCTCGATCAGGTCGAGCACCTCGAGCCGATCTTGCAGCGTGCGGTCGATGCCGGCGTAGCTGTATCGGTTATAGGTGCGCTTGACCTCGTCGAGGTCGGCGATATGCGCCTGCACCTGCGCGAGCTGCCCTTGCAGCACGGCCAGCTCGATCCGCTCGGCCTCGACCCGCGCGAGGCGGTCGGCCACGCCGAGCTTGCCCAGCGCCGCCGCCGCCAGCACGATCGCCAGCAGCATGGGCACCAGCCGCGTCGGGTGCATCATGGTCTTGCGCTTGATGTACAGGTTCATCGTCGTTTTGGAGGGCAGGCGCTTGTCGTCGCGGCGGCTGCGCCGCGCCGGCTTTGGTTTGTCCTCCGCTCCCGCGGCCGGTTCGGGCGCTTTGCGCTTGAACAGTTTCATTTTCGTCCCTCCTCACTGCACGGCGGCGCCCAGCGCCGCACACGCGAACACCACGTCCTGACGCAGCTCGGGCGCGAGATCGGGCAGCAGCTCATGGATGCCCTCGAGCGGGATCGGCAGCGTGTTTTGCAGCGCCTGCATGAGCGGCTCGATGCGCGAACCGCCGCCGCAGCAATGGATATGCTCGAGCTGGTCGTCGCGGTGGTTGTAATCATAGAAATTGACCGCCTTGAGCACCTCGATCGCCATCGCGTTGTACAATTCCAGACAGCGCGGCAGCGTCTGCGCCTTGGTGTCGCTCTCGCGATAGGCGTGGGCGATGTGGATGTCCACGTGCATCTCGTCGGCGATCACCCGATCGATGTCGATGCAGCCCAGATCGAGCTGGCGGTCGGCCTCATAGCGGTCTTGCTGGAACATGAACATCTGGAAAGCCGCGCTGCCCAGATCCATGATGCAATGGCTGTGCGTATCGCCGGGAAACCGGCGCAGCAGGTTGACATAGGCCATCGTTTCGGGCACGGCCACGCGCAGCCGGAAACCCGCCCGATGGAACATGGCCGCATACTCGTCCACGGTCTCGCGCAGCACGCAGGCGGCCATCAGATCGAGCTCCGAGGGGTTTCCATTTTCGTCGGTGAGGATGCCCACGACCGCGTGATCGTAGTTATACTTGTCCTTTTCCTCGCGCACGAAGTCGCGGAACTCATACGGCAGGTTGATCTTGAGCTGATCGACCGTCATCACCGGCATGGTGAAGCGGCGGCAATAGCAATCCTCGCCGTGGAGCACGAGCGACACGTCCTTGACGCGCACGCGGTGCTTTTTGCGCACCTCCTTGAAGAAATCCCCCAACGCATCGAAGGACAGCACGCGATCATCGCGCACCAGCCCCTGCGGCAGAGGCTCGGTGATCACGCCCGTGACGGCAGAGCCGTTCCAGATCGCCATATGCACCGCTTCGTTGCCTATATCGATACCAACACGCTTGCTGGACATTCGCCAAAACTCCTTTCCGGGGGGTCACAGCAGACCCAGATACCACTCGATGACCGGCTGGCCGCACAGCGCCACCGGCCACGCCGCCAGCGCGATCGCGGGGCCGAACGGGAACGCCACGCCCCGCCCTTTGCGCAGGGCGAGGGGCAGCCCCACCAAGCACGCCACGATCAGCAGCAGCAAGTTGCCGACCCAGCCGAGATACAGCCCGGTGAGCGCGAGCAGCTTGATGTCGCCGCCGCCGAGGCTGTCCCGCCCGAGCACCTTGTCCATCACCAGCGCGACCAGCAGCACGCCGCCCCCGATCGCGACCGCGCCGACCGCGCCAGCCCGCAGGCGACCCCACGGGTCGGGGAACAGCGGCGAAAGCGCCAAAAACCACACCGCCGCCGCGATCATCGGACCGTCCGGCAGCTCCATGGTCTCCATATCCACCAGCGAGAGGTAGAACAGCGCACACGCCAGCCCCATCCATTGCAGGCAGGCCGCCGTGGGGCCGAACCGCGCCAGCAGGCTGATGAACACCAGCGCCAGCAGTCCCTCCGTCGCGGGATAGCGGCGGGACAGCGGCGCACCGCAGGCGCGACAATGCCCCCGCTGGAGAAAATAGCTCACCAGTGGGATCAGCTCGAGCGGCGTCAGCACATGGCCGCACGCCGGACACCGCGACCGGCCGCGCAGGGCGCTCTCCCCGCGCACGTGCCGCCACGCGGCGCAATTGAAAAAGCTGCCGAGGCAGGCGCCCAGCAGCCCCGTGAGAGCGAGGAGATAGGCCGCCCAGCCCGGCGAGATCGTTCGCAGCATGGTGGCTCCTTTCTATGCGTGCCTCCCGAAAACAGGGGGCGAGATGCCCGTGGGCACGGGACAAGGGTCGGCACAGCCGACCCCTGTCCCCCGCTCACGCGGAGGGTCGCCGTTGCCCCGGCGACGGGGGATATAGGTAGTCAGCGTAGATCAGGTCGCAGGGGCACTCCAATTCGAAGCCGTAGACACCATACCGTCGGTCACTGTCACCTTGATCGTCTTATTCGTGTGGTCAGGGTCAGTCCCTTGTCCATAATCGGTCTCGGTAAACCCACTCGGGGAAAAACCAGTCAGCGTGCCTTCAGTCACTTCTTTAACGCCTAGGTTGCCCTGATCGTTTGCACCAAACTCAAAGACAACCTTCTCCGAGCCTTCATACAGCAGATAGGTAGCAACAGCGATAGATTCCGCAGAGCGAACATTCGCGCTGTCTACCGCCTGACGGCTCTTCTCCAACTGGACAGAGAAGGTCGGGATCGCGATCGCGATCAGGATCGCGATGATCGCCACGACGATCAGCAGCTCGGCCAGGGTGAAGCCCTTACGGCCGCGTAGTTTGGTTTTCACATGATCCATTTTCATTTCCTCCTGATTGGTCTCGTTTGATTGGTGTATCATCAAGCAAACGAGGATCAGGGAGCCCCCCGCCCGCGGGTGGATCTTCGTTTGCTTAATTACGAATCAGCGGCGGCCCATTCACCTTTAGTGACATTACCGCCGTTCACGGTCACTTTTATGACTTGCGTATTCGTAGTATTTTTACTCGTACCATTTTTCAGCGCCTTGTTGTAGCCGGTCTTGCTAGTCGTACTGCCCCCGGTCAGATACTCAGACGGTTTTTCAGAGTTTTTAAGACCCGTGTTGGAATCAACATTGGTGCCAGAAACAGCATTGATGCCCAGATTCTTACCATCAGAGGTCAGGCCAAAGGTAAAGGTGACCTCGCCGCTACCCTCGTGCATCAGATAAGTAGCGACAGCGATGGACTCGGCAGAGCGCAGATTGGCCTCGTCAACGGCCTCGCGGCTCTTTTCGAGCTGAGCAGAGAACACCGGGATCGCGATCGCGATCAGCACGGCGATGATCGCCACGACGATCAGCAGCTCGGCTAGGGTGAAGCCACTCTTCTTACGCGGGGGGGGGGGGTGAAACGTTTCATTTTAGTTTGCTCCTATGAAATTTCAGTTTTTTCTATATCCAAAGCGCGCTTGGCGCATTGGGTCGGGGGTCTTAGGCCACGGTGGTCTCCATCGTGAACATCGGCACATAGATCGCGATCACCAGAAAGCCCACCAGCACGCCCATGACGACCGTGATCGCCGGTTCGAGCATGGACAGGGCGTGGTTGGAGGCGGCCTCGGCCTCCTGATCGTAATACGTGCCGACGGTGTCCATCGTGTCCTCCAACATACCGCTGGCCTCGCCCACGGCGGTCATTTCGACCAGCATGGGGGGTAGATAGGGGTTGCCGCGCAGGATGTCGCCCAAGCTGCGGCCTTCTTCCAGCGCCACGACCGCGCGGCGCAGGCTGTCGCCCACGGCGTGGTTGTCCACGACGCGGCCGGTGATGTCCAGCACCCGCGCCACCGGCAGACCGGCCGACAGCAGCGTGCACATCGTGTTCGCGAACTGGCTGGCGGCGTTCATCGTGCTGATCTTGCCGATCACAGGCATCCGCAGCCGCAGCCGCGCCAGACGCAGGCCGCCGGACTCGGTCTTGCCGTACATCCGGAACGCCAGCGCGACGCCCGCGATCGCGGCGATCATGTGCGGCCAGTAATGCTGGCAAAAGCCCGAGATCGCCAGCAGGATCTGCGTCGGCAGCGGCAGTTCGCCGCCGATGATGTCGATCATGCCCAGCATGGACGGCACCAGCTTGACCATCACGATGATCACGACGACCACCGCGATCGCCAGCAGGAACAGCGGATAGGTCATGGCCGAGCGCACCTTGCTCTTGACCTTGTGCGCCTTGCTGTAATAGCTCTCCAGCCGCTGGAAACACAGCTCGAGCGTGCCGGATTCCTCGCCCGCCTTGACCGTTTCGATGAAGGTGGCGGGGATCTTGCTGCCGTTTTTCTCCAAACTCTGGGAGAGCGAGTAACCGGCGTCCACGTCGCCCGCGCAGGCGGTCAGGATCCGGCGCATCAGGCGGTCGCTGGTCTGCTCGGCGATCAGGCGGACGACCCGCGCCATCGGCAGACCGGCGCGCAGCATGATGCTGAATTGGTTGGCGACCAACGCCAGCGACTTATCGGGCACCCACAGCGGCTCGTTGAGGTCGATGCGGGGCTTTTTGCTCTCCTTGATCGGGGTGATGCGCTCGACGATCGGGAAATCGCGCTTGATCTGCGCGACCGCCTCGAACTCGTCATACGCCTCGACCACGCCGTTGACCAGCGAGCCATCGACGCTGCGCGCCCGGTAGCGGAAGCTCATCATGCGCTATCCCCTCCTCTCTCAGTAGCGCACCGCGCGGCGGATGTAGTCCGGGTCGCGGGCGGTGGCGCGGGCGGTCTCGTCGCTGATGATGCGGCGGCGGGTCAGGTCGATCAGGTGGTTGTCCAGCGTGATCGATCCGGCGTCCGCCGAGGTGGACAGCGCCGAGGCGATCTGCGGGGTCTTGCCCTCGCGGATCAGGTTGCGGATCGCGGGCGTGACCATCATCAGCTCGCACGCGACCACGCGCCCGCCGGTGCGGCGGGGGATCAGGCGCTGGGACAGCACGGCCATCAGCGTGGTCGAAAGCTGCATCCGGATCTGCCGCTGCCGCCCCTCGGGGAACACATCGACCACGCGGTCGATCGTTTCGGCCGCCGAGCTGGTGTGCAGCGTGGCGAAAACGAGGTGGCCGGTCTCGGCCGCGGTCAGCGCGGTCTCGATCGTCTCGAGGTCGCGCATCTCGCCGATCAGGATCACGTCCGGATCCTCGCGCAAGATCGCGCGCAGGCCGGTGGCGTAGCTTTCGGTGTCCGAGCCGACCTCGCGCTGGCTGACGGTGCAGCGTTCGGGCGCGTAGATGTACTCGATGGGGTCCTCCAGCGTGATGATGTGCGCGGCGCGGGTGTGGTTGACCCGGTCGAGCAGCGCCGCCAGCGTGGTGGATTTGCCCGAGCCGGTCTCGCCGGTGACGAGCACGATGCCGTTGTTCAGGCTGGGCAGGCCATCGACCGCCGGGGGCAGGCCGAGGTTTTCGAGCTGGGGGATCTGCTCGGCCAGCAGGCGGATCGCGGCGGACACGTGCCCCTGCTGCCGGAACAGGTTGACGCGCACGCGCACGGGTCCCGGAAAGCTGAGCGCGAGGTCGAGCTCGCCGATCGTGGCCATTTTTTCGTAGTCCGCGCCCGCCATCTCGCGGGCATAGGCCTCGCAGTCGGCCGGCGTGAGCGCTTCACGCCCCACGCTCTCGATCTGGCCGGTGATGCGCATCCGCACGGGCAGCCCGGCGGTCAGGTGGATGTCGCTCGCGCCGAGCTGGCGGGCGCGGGCGACGATGTCGCTCAGTGTGTCCTGCATGGGGATCATCTCCTTTCGTGGGGGGTCATTCTTCGGTGGTGCTGACGATGCGGACGGCCTCGCTGACGGTGGTGACGCCGTCGTGCACCAGCCGCAGGCAGTCCTCCCGCATGGTACGGAAGCCGTCGCGCTCGAGCACGGCGGTGAGCTCGGCGCGGGGGCGCCCCGCCGCGATGATGCGCTTGGCCTCGCGTTTGAGCACCATGATCTCGAACACGCCGATGCGGCCCCGATAGCCGGTGTGGTAACACTCGGCACAGCCGCGGCCGCGATAGAACCGCATCCCCGGCGTGCGGCGGATGCCCAACAGCTCGAGCTCCTCGTCGGCGGGCTCGTAGCTC
>JAUNJI010000009.1 GCA_030533295.1 Eubacteriales bacterium | reverse complement strand
CACCCCACTTCTTATCCAGTATACCATACTGTCTAACAAATGGGGTGCGGTTCACCGATCGGCTGCTGGCCGTTTGGTCGTTTTCGTGTCGTTTTCGTGCGGTTTTTAACTCGCCTGCGTCTTGGGGAACAGCAGCGTGATCGTCGTGCCCTCGCCCAGCGTGCTGTCCAGCTCGATCGCCGCATGGTGCAGCGCCGCGCCGTGCTTGACGATCGACAGCCCCAGCCCTGTCCCCCCTGTCACCTTGCTGTGGCTCTTGTCCACGCGGTAGAAGCGCTCGAACACGCGCTGCTGGTCGGCCAGCGCGATGCCGATGCCGGTATCCGCCACGCGCACGAAGGGCGCACCGTCGGCCGTGCCGGTCTCGACCGTCACGCTGCCGCCCGGCCGGTTGTAGGCGATCGCGTTGTCGGCCAGATTGAACACCATCTGTTCGAGCGTGCGCCACTGCGCGGCCACCGTGACCGGCTGGCCGGTCACGCGCAGCGTGATCTTGTGCGCCTCGGCCTTGTGCTGCAAGCGGTCGCGCACCGTGCCGCAGAGCGCGAACAGCTCGACCGGCTCGAACGATGTCGGTCCGCCGCCCTCATCGAGCTGCGACAGGCGGATGATGTCCTCGATCAGCGTCAGCAGGCGCACTGCCTCGGCGCGGATCTTGCCCGCGAAGGGCGCGATGTCCGCCGGTTTGACGATGCCCTTTTCCATGATCTCGGCATAGCCCATGATGCTGGTGAGCGGGGTCTTGAGCTCGTGCGACACGTTGGCCGTGAACTCCTGCCGCTGACGCTCGGCCTGATCGCGGGCGGTGATGTCCACCATGAACAGTACGGCGGCGTGCCCCTGCCCTTCCTCGACCACCGAGCTGGCGGTGAGCGAATGGACGCGGCCATCCTTTTCCAGTCGGCCGTGGGCGCTCTCGCCGCCCAGCGCAGCCTCGACCACGCGGATGTATTCGGGGTCGCGGCACAGGGTCAGGTACGCGCCCGCGGCCTCGTTCTTGGGAAAGAGCGCCCGCGCGGCGCGGTTGGCGAACACGATGTCGCCCTGCGCGGAAAACAGCACCAGTCCCTCGTCCATGCGGGCGGTGATGTCGTCGAATTCCGCCTGCCGCCGCTTGAGCTCGCCCAGCTGCGCCTCGATCTTGCGGTTTTGCTTGTCCATGCGGTGCAGGAGCGGAGACAGCTCATCATAGGCGTCGTTTTTGAGCGGCACCTTGAGGTCGAGCGTCACGATCGGCTCCAAAAACACATGGGTCAGCCAGCTCGCCAGCAGCGCGGCCACGAGCAGCGTCAGCAGCACGATCAGCACGATCCAGGGCGAGGCCGTCGCGACCGCGCCGAAGGCGCTGTCCGCCATCGCCGCGACGCGGAGCACCGTGCCGTCGTCCAGCTGCTGCGCATAGTAGTAGGTCTGCTCGGACAGCGTCGCAGACAGGCGGCTGGACTCGCCCACGCCGTGTTGCTGCGCCGCGAGCACCTCGGGGCGCGAGCCGTGGTCGTCCATCGTGGCCGCGTCCTGCGTGCTGTCATAGAGCACCCGGCCGTCCGGCGCGATCAGCGTGATCCGGTCGGCATACACGCGGCCGATCCGCGCCAGCTCGCCTTGTCCGCCGGTGCGCAGCTCGGCGGTGATCGCGCTGCACTCTGCTGCCAGACGGCTGCGCGTGCTGTGCGACAGGCCGGAATGGACCGCCACCAGCAGCAGCGATACGGTGAGCAGCATCGTGACCAGCGCGGTCAAAAAGATGCTGTTGAATACCCGTTTCCTCATCCGTGATCTCCCATGCGGTAGCCGACGCCGCGCACGGTCTCGATCATCGCGCCCGCCGCGCCCAGCTTTTGCCGCAGGGTGCGGATGTGCACATCGACCGTGCGGGTCTCGCTCTCGTTGCCGTAGCCCCAGATGTTTTCGAGCAGCACGTCGCGCGTGAGCACCGCGCCGCGGTTTTTGAGCAGCAGACACAGCAGCTGGTACTCCTTGAGCGTCAGCTGTACCTCGTTTTCGTCCACATACACGCTGTGCGCCCGTTCATCCACGCAGATGCTGCCGGCGACCAACGGCCGATAGGCCTCGGCGGCGGTATCACCGCTGCCGGCGCGGCGCAGCACCGCACGGATGCGGGCGATCAGCTCCATCATGCCGAACGGCTTGGAGATGTAGTCATCCGCGCCGCTGTCCAGCCCGACCACCTTATCGTATTCGGTGTTTTTGGCCGTCAGCAGGATCACCGGTATCGTCGCGGTCTCGGGCGCAGCCCGCAGCCGCCGCAGGATGGTCACGCCATCCTCGCCGGGCAGCATGATGTCCAGCAGGATGAGCTGCGGCCGCTGCTCGCGCAGCGCCTCGGACAGCGCCGCCCCATCCAGCAGGCCGCGCGCCTCCATCCCGGTGTTTTGCAGCGTATAGACGACCAGCTCGCGGATACCTGCGTCATCCTCCACGCAATAGATCATGAGTCTCCTCCTCCAAAGCCGCCCATCGCGGCATCCTCCAGACCGCAGCGGGGCGCGATCTTCCCTCATTGACGCCCGCCGGGCGGGCGCTGGACAAAAAGCCGGGACGCACGCCCGGCTCAGATGGTGCAGGCCGCGACACGACCTGCGGGTAGCACGGACACGCCCGGCCTTTGCAGGCGTCGGGCGTGTTCGTCTCAGACATTCGTTCCCTTGTGCACGCCGGTGATCGAGTACTCGACCCACTCGGCGATGTTGGTCGCGTGGTCGCCGATGCGCTCAAGATACTTGGCGATCATCAGGATGTCGAGCACGCGCTCGCCATCGTCCTGCTCCTGGGCGATCTCCGCGATCAGGTCGCGCTTGCACTGGGCGAACAGATCGTCCACCACGTCGTCATAGGCGATCACGCTCCGCGCCAGATCGAGATCGCGGCGCACGAAGGCATCGAGGCTCTCCGTGACCATCTTGATCGTGGCCTGCGCCATCTCGTCGATGTGGCGGTTGTGGCGGCAGGCGTCCGAGAGCGAGATCACGATCTCGGCGATGTCGCTCGCCTGATCGCCGATGCGCTCGATGTCGGTGATCATCTTGAGCACGGCCGAGATCAGGCGCAGATCGCTCGCGACCGGCTGCTGCTGGAGCAGCAGCTTGAGGCACATGGACTCGATCTCGCGCTCCTTGCGGTCGATCTCCTGATCGATGCGGATGGCCGAGGCCGCCAGACGGGTGTCCCCGCTCAGCAGCGCCTTGACCGAGCTGGCGATCGCGTTCTCGCACAGTGCGCCCATCGCGATCAGCTCGTTGTTCAGCTCCATGAGCTGGGTGTCGAACCGGTTCCTCATCTCAGCCGAACCTCCCCGTGATGTAATCCTCGGTGCGCTTGTCCTTGGGCATAGAGAACAGGCTGGCGGTATCGCCCACCTCGACCATGTCGCCCAGCAGGAAAAACGCGGTGGTATCCGACACGCGGGTGGCCTGCTGCATATTATGCGTCACCATAACGATAGTATAATCCTTTTTGAGCTCGAGCACAAGGTCTTCGATCTTGGCCGTCGAGATCGGGTCGAGCGCCGAGGTCGGCTCGTCCATCAGCAGCACCTCGGGGTCGGCCGCGAGCGCGCGGGCGATGCAGATGCGCTGCTGCTGGCCGCCCGACATGGACAGCGCAGACTTGCGCAGATCGTCCTTGGTCTCGTCCCAGATCGCGGCGTGGCGGAGCGAGGTCTCGACGATCTCATCGAGCTGCACGCGGCTCTTGATGCCGTGCGTGCGCGGGCCGTAGGCGATGTTGTCGTAGATCGACATCGGGAAGGGGTTGGGCTTTTGGAACACCATGCCGACGCGCTTGCGCAGCAGGTTGACATCGCAATCGCGGTAGATGTCCTCGCCGTCGAGCTGGATGTCGCCCGTGATGCGGCAGCCCTCCACCAGATCGTTCATGCGGTTGAGCGAGCGCAGCAGCGTCGATTTGCCGCAGCCGGACGGGCCGATGAAGGCCGTGATCTGGTTGGCCTTGATGTCCAGATCGATGCTGTGCAGGGCATGGAAATCGCCGTAATACAGATCCATATCCCGGATCGTGATCTTGTTTTCGTTCATAGATGACCCTCTCTTATCATTCATGCCGGAGACCAGCCGCCGCGCACGCGCCGAGGCGACCGGATCGTAGCCCGCGTCGTCCTGTTCGGTGCCGCGGAACGGCGCCATGCGCCGGATCGACTGTACGCATCTGTCGCGTTCCATGCTGTCCTCCGTTCGTTACGTCCTCATTTTTTGGTCAGCTTTCTGGCGACGACCGCAGACAGCGCGTTCATCAGCAGCACGACCACCAGCAGCACGACCGCCGTCGCATAGGCTTCGTTCATGTGCAGGCCCTCGCCGGAGAGCACGTACATATGGATCGCCAGCGTGCGGCCCGACTGGAACAGACCGGGGATCTGCGGCATCGTGCCCGCGGTGAAGATCAGCGCGGCGGTCTCGCCCACGATACGGCCGATCGCCAAGATGATGCCGGACAGGATGCCGGGCATCGCGCTGGGCAGCACGATGCGGAACACGGTGCGCAGCCGCCCCGCGCCCAGACCGAACGAGGCCTCGCGGAAGGAGTCCGGCACGCTCATGAGCGCCTCCTCGGCGGTGCGCATGATGAGCGGCAGGATCATGATCGCCAGCGTCAGGCCGCCCGCGATCAGCGAATAGCTCCAGCGCAGTCGGGTGACGAAAAACAGCATACCGAACAGGCCGTACACGATGGACGGGATGCCGGACAGCGTCTCGGTGGTGATGCGGATCATGTTCACCAGCTTGTTGCCGCGCTTGGCGTACTCGTTGAGGTAGACCGCCGTGAACAGCCCGAGCGGCACGGCGATGACGAGCGCGAGCAGGGTCATCTCGACCGTGGTGATGATCGCCGGCATCATGGACACGTTGTCCGGGTTATACGTCCACTCGAACAGCGAGGGCTTGAGCGCCGGCACGCCCTTGATGAGGATATAGGCGATCAGGAACAGCAGGACGGAGAACGTGATGACGGCCGCACCGTACACCAGCCCCTTTTGCACCCGCGCCCGGCCGCGGCCATAGACGCGCTGCGTCTTGCCGCCTGCCTGTGCGCCCACCCGCTCGCGGGCAGAGGTCGCTTGGGTCGTCATGTGTCCTTCCTCCTTTTGAGCACAGAGAATGTCAGGTTGATGAGCAGGATGAACACGAACAGCACCACGCCCGTGGCGATCAGCGCCTCACGGTGCAGGCCGGTCGCATAGCCCATCTCGATCACGATATTGGCCGTCATCGTGCGGATGCCCTTGAGGATGTCGCCGGTCAGGCGCGGCTGGTTGCCCGCCACGAGGATGACCGCCATCGTCTCGCCGATCGCGCGGCCGATGCCCAGCACGATCGAGGCCAGCACGCCCGACTTGGCCGCCGGCATCATCACCGAGAACACCGCGCGCTCATGCGTCGCGCCCATGGCCACCGCGCCCTCATAGAACGCACGGGGCACGGCGCGCAGCGCGGCCTCGGACACGCCGATGATCGTCGGCAGGATCATGATGCCGAGCAGGATCGAGGCCGCCAGGATGGACGAGCCCGAGATGTCCACACCGGCCAGCGCCGCGACCTCGCGGATCATCGGCACGATCACGACCATGCCGAAGAAGCCGTACACGATGGACGGGATGCCCGCCAGCAGCTCGGTGCAGGGCTTGAGCACGCCGTACAGGCGCTTCGGGCAGTAGAACGCCATGAAGATCGCGGTCAGCAGACCGATCGGCACGCCGATCACGATCGCACCGGCGGTGATGTAGATGCTGCCGACGATCATCGGCAGGATGCCGTAGATGTCGTTGCCCGGCCGCCAGCTCGTGCCGGTCAAAAAGTCGAGCACGCCGATCTCTCGCATGGCCGGTACGCCGCCCGCGAACAGGAACACACAGATCAAGGCGACCGCCAGGATCGAGGCCAGCGCGCTCACCAAGAACACGCCGTGCATCACCTGCTCCAGCAGCTTGTTCAGACCGCCCTTCTGCTTGGTCTTGGTCGTAGTAGGATCCATTTTTTCACCCCATCGATAGTAGGAAAGGGCAGATCAGATCCGCCCTGTTCCTGTATGTCCTTTTTCTTACGCCACGTCCGCCCAGTCGGTGGTCTCACCGACATAGATGCTGCGGATCTGATCCATGGTCAGACCGTCCACCGTGTTCTCCGGGTTGACGATCACGGCGATGCCGTCCATCGCGATCGCGGTAGCGGTCAGCTCAGCGGCCTCCTTGTCCTTCAGGCCACGGGACGCCATGCCGATCGCGAAGGTGCCGTCGATCGTGCCGGTCATGCCGGAGGAGGAGTCCGAGCTCTGCAGGTCGATCTGCGCGTTCGGGTTGACCGCCTTGTATGCCTCGACCAGCTTCTCCATCAGCGGATAGACCGAGGACGAGCCGCCGATCGCGATCTGGCCAGCCGAACCGTCGCTGGTGAAGGCCGCCGCGCCGTCATCGACCGGGATGTAGTCGTTGGCCACGACCGCCTGACCGTCCGCGCTCATGATGAAGTTGATGAAATCCGCCGCGACGCCGGTCGGCTCGCCCTTGGTGGCGATGTTGAACGGACGCGCGAGCTGGTAGCTGCCGTTCTGCACGTTGGCGGTGGTGGCCTCCGCGCCATCGACCTTGAGCGCCTTGACCGAGTCATTGAGCGAGCCCAGCGAGATGTAGCCGATCGCCTTCTTGTTGCCCGAAACGCTGGTCAGCACCGCGTCGGTCTTGGACTGGATCTCCGCGTCCGGGGTGGTGTTGTCGCCGTTGTCGTCCTCGACGCCGGTCAGCTCGACGAACGCGCCGCGCGTGCCCGAGCCGTCCTCACGGGAGATGACGGTGATCGCGCCGGACATCCCGGTATCCGCCGGTGCGGTGTCCACGGTGGACGCGCCGCCTGCGCTCGCGTCGTCCTTGCCCTTGGTGTCGTTATCGTTGCCGCAGCCTGCCAGCGCACCGCACAGCATCAGCCCGGCCATCAGCAGGGAAACACTTTTTTTCATGATCTGTTCTCCTTTTGCAACTGAGTGCTTTTTTATATGGTTTTATCTTACACGAGCTATGTTAGATCCAAAAGTAGCCGATCGTAAGATCCATGTTAAGTGGAAAACCTTGTGTAAAATGTGCAAGATCGAACCAATATCGCCGTATATCCCCGCTGTTTTCACCATTTCTCCCCTTTTTCGTCCCAGATCGCGCGGTATAACAAAAAAACGGACCGCCAAAGCAGTCCGTTTTTCGGGTCTTATGTCCTTCGCTTGCGGAAGTAGCCCAGATAGAGCACCGCCGCGGCCATGCTCCAAAAATAGGCCATCATATACGGCACCTCGAAGATGTTTTCAAAGTAGCAGTGCACCAGCACGCCGCACATCCCCGCGAACATCGACACCGCCAGCACGCGGGTGCGGTCGGTCTGGTCGTCCCGCGTCCGGCCGATCGCGCGCAGGCACCACAGCACCAGCCCGACCAGCAGCAGGATGAAAAAAATCAGCCCGATATAGCCCATCTCGACCATGGTCTTGAGATAGTAGTTGTCCATATAGAAGTAGGTGAAGTTGGGCGTCTCCTCGATCACCTTGTTCTGCATGGCCACCGCGCCGCCAAAGCGCCCCAGCCCGAAGCCCAGCCACGGGTCGCCGCTGCGCAGCAGGTTCATGCCGGCCGACCAGCGCCCCATGCGCCCGGCGCGCAGGCTGGCCGCCGTATAGTCGGCCGTGAACAGATAGGTGATGCGGTGCGCGATCGAGGGGATCGCGACCAGCGCCCCCGCGCCCGCCACGCCCATCAGCGCGATCAGACGGCGGTCGAGGAAGATCGCGAACACGAGCACCGCCACCACCAGACCGCCCCAAGCGCCCTTGGAAAAGGTGAAGATGCACGACAGGCACATCATGCCGGTCACGCCGATCGCCAGCACCTTGACCCACAGCTTGCGGCTGTGATAGGCGATGCCCGCCACCATCGGCGCGAACAGCACCAGCAGGCTGCCCATGATATTCGGGCTGCCGATGATCGAATAGACGCGCGTGCGCACGTTCTCCTCGGTCTGGGACACCCAGCTCGCCGGGATCGGCGCGGCCACGATATACTGATAGACGCCGTGCAGCGCGATCAGCGCGGCCATCGCCACCAGCGCACTGTAAAAGATCGCAAGATCACGGTCGTCCTCGATCAAACGGGCGACCAAAAAGAACCAGAACAGATACTGCACCACCGCGCGATAGCCCGCGACCGCGATGCCCATATCGGGCGACACCGCGCACAGCAGGAAAAAGCCCACGCCGATGAACAGCAGCAGATAGGCATCGACCGGGGTCGCGCACAGCTGCACCGGAGCGCGTTTCATCGCGGTGTGCCACAGGATATAGGCGAAGGCCGCCAGCATGAGACATTCGTCCCAGATGGAGGCGATCGCCGCGATCGGGCAGAACTGCCGGATCGCATAATCGAGCGGCAGATAGAGCGCCAGACAGAGCAGCAGCACGCCGCGCACGCCGAGGAACCGGCACGCTCGGCCGAGCCAGCCGCCGCCCAAAAAGCCGGAGAGCGGCCGCCAGACGGCCAGACAGCCGCGATAGACCGCGCTCTGCGCGATCACGCCGCCCAAGCGCTCGAGCTGGCCGCGCAGCGCCGCCAGCAGGCGGACATAGCCGCTGTTGGCCGCGGTGCACAGCGGCACCGCACAAAAGCTGTCCCACAGCCGCCGCCAGCGCGAATCCGGGTACGCCTCGCGAACGCGGCGGAAAAAGCCCGCGATCGCGCCCTCGTGGTACCACGCGCACAGGCAGGCGATCGCCCGGACGAGCAGGCTATCCTCAAAGATCGCTTTCATCGGCTCACTCCGCGATCTCGACCACGTCGATGTTGCCCGCCGTCTCGAAATCGTTGGTCTTGATGATCATCGTCCGACCGGCGCGGATCTCCTGCGTGCCGATCGAGGGCGTCGCCGTGCCCTTGGGCACCGTGGCCTCGATCGTGAACACCAGATCCTTCTTCGAGGGGTCGAGCGCGTCCACGATGCGGCCGTCGGCCGTGACCACCTGCTGCACATAGTCCTCGATCTTCATATCGGTGATGATCGCATCGGTATACGAGCTGCCGCTGACCGTGCGCTTGCCGACCTGACTGTTGCGCTGCACCTCCTGCACCAGGAAGGGCGTCGCGCCGCGCACGCGCACGGTCACGGTCATCGGCACGGGCGGGTTGGTCGCCTCGGCGATCTGGGGAGCGAACAGCTTGTAGCCCACGCCCGCGACCACCGCGATCACCGCCACCAGCACCAGCAGATCGACGATGTTGATCAAGCCGAACAGCTTGCCTTTTTCGTTGATGATCTTCATGTTTTTCCTCCACATTGGTCATAGGTCTGTCATTTACCATGACATTATATCACAGCCTGTCGCATTTTGAAAGACCTATCTGCCCCTGCGGAGGGACGCGCCTAACCGGCCAGCCCGCGCAGCCAGTCGGCCAGCAGCCAGCGCATCGCCGGCGCGGCCTGCGCGCTTTGCCCGGTCTGTCCGGCCTCGCTGCACACGACCGAGAACGCCGTGCACCACCAGCCCGCCCGCGGCGGCGGCATGGTCGCCCCGGCGATCAGCACGGCGCACGCGGTCAGCGCCGCGGCGAGCGCCCGTCTGTCCTGTCTGTCCATCAAAAGACCGCCTCCCGTCATCACTGTCCCCAGTATGCCCGGCAGGCGGTCTGTTCATACCGTTTCGGTCAAAAAGGTGTCGGCGAAGCGGCGGGAGAGCATCTTGGCCGCCGTGCGGGCGCGTCCCTCCTCGGCGAACAGGCCGTACACGGTCGGCCCCGAGCCGCTCATCAGCGCCCCGATCGCGCCGTTCGCGCCCAAGAACGCCTTGATCTCGCCGATCTGGCGGCGCTTGGTCGCGGTGACCAGCTCCATCACGTTGGACAGGCGGCTGCACACGCCGGTCAAGTCGCCCTGTTCGAGCGCGGCGCACAGCCCGGCCGTATCCGGCCGCTGGGCGATCTCGATCGCGTCGATCGCCTGATACACGTCCTTGGTCGAGACCCCGAAGGGCGGCTTGCACAGCACGACCCAGCAATGCGGCATGGGCGCGAGCGGCGACAGCACCTCGCCGATGCCCTCGGCCAGCATGGTGCCGCCCCGGATGCAATAGGGCACGTCCGCGCCCAGCGCCAGCCCCATCGCGCACAGCTCCTCATCGGTCAGCCCGGTCGCGTGCAGCTCGTTGAGCGCCCGCAGCACGGCGGCGGCATCCGACGAGCCGCCCGCCAGCCCGGCCGCCATCGGGATGCGCTTTTCGATGTGGATCGCGCACGTGCCGCACAGCACGCCGGTGCGCTGATAGAACAGCTCGGCCGCCCGATAGGCGAGGTTGCGCTCGTCCACCGGCAGATAGGGCAGCGTGCACGTCAGCACGATACCGCGCGGCTTTTTCTCCCCGTGGGTGATCGCCACGCGGACCTGGTCGTGCAGCGCCACCGACTGCATGACCATCTCGACCGTGTGATAGCCGTCCGCCCGCTTGCCGGTCACGTCCAGCGTCAGATTGATCTTGGCACGCGCCTGCACGGTGGTCTCCGCGTGCGCGATCTCATTTTTTTTTGCAAATAACATCGTAGATCCCAGCTTATCGTGATAATGGCACCTGCTCCGCCCGGCGCTGCCGGAACACGGTGACGCTCGTGAAGCCCGCGTCGCGCGCGTTGCGCACGCAGTCGGCCAGCCCGCGCCCGACCGTGTCCAGCGTATGCGCATCCGAGCCGATCGAGATGCGTTCGCCGCCCATGCGGCGGTATTCGTATAAAATGTCCTGCGGCGGCCCGACCCGCTTTTGCCAACCGGCCAGCCCGGCGGCGTTGAGCTCGAGCGCGTAGCCGCGGTCGATGCACGTGCGCAGCACCTGCTCGACCCGATCCATATAGTGATCGAACGAGGGCACATAGTCCCCGTGCTTCATCACCCGCAGCGGATAATCGATGTGCGCCAGCACGTCGAAGCCGCCGTGCGCCTCCATGGCGAGCACCTGATCGAAATAGCTGTGCAAAAAGGCATCGCAGTCCAGCTTTTCGTATTCGTGGAAGTAGATGTCCACATCGTTCGGCATGACGTGCAGCGAGCCGATCACCATATCCAGCGCGTGGCCGCGGACGAAGGCATCGGCCGCGGGATCGGCGTGGATCTGCCCGATCTCCATGCCGACCAGCACCTCGATCTGTCCGGCGAACGCCCGCTTGGCCGCCCATGCGTCGCGCAGACAGCCCTCCGGGTCGCGGTTCTCGCTCGGCCCCATCGCGTGATGATAGTCCAGATGGTCGGTCAGGCCGATGATGTCCAGCCCTGCGTCCACGCAGGCGCGTACCTTATCCGCTGTGGTCTGGGGATACGCGGCATCCGCCGAGTATCCGGTGTGCATATGCAGGTCTACCCGCATCCTTTCCCCGCCTTTCTATATCACCAGCATGAGCGCCGCCTCGGCCAGACAGACGAGCGCCGCCATGACGATCCCCGGATTGCCGAACACCACGCCCATCGCGGGCGGGCACGGCCCATGCGCCCACTGCTGCGTCGGCCAGCCCCGCACCAGCAGCCCGAGCCCGACGACCGTGAGCACCGGCCAGCTCAGCGCATAGGCCAGCGCCCACACGCTGCCCGCAGGCAGCAGCAACACGAGGAACGAGCCGTACAGATTGAACAGGATGTGCAGCAGCACGGGCGCGACCAGCGTGCCGGTGTAAAAATACGCATAGGCCAGCAGCAGACCGAGCGCGAACGCATAGAAAAACTGCTCCACATTGGCGTGGTACAGCCCGAACAGCAGCGCGCTCACCCAAGCGGCGGGCTTTTGCCCATACCGCGCCAGCCGCCCGGCGAGCAGGCCGCGAAAGAGCAGCTCCTCGCACACGGGGCCGAGCAGACACGCGCCCAGCAGCACGGCGGGCAGCGGCATCTGCGTCAGCACCTGCGTCAGGCGGTCGTCCGGCGGCAGGTCGGCCAGCCAGCCGACCAAACCGCTCAGCGCGGTGCCCAGCCACGCGCCCGCCCACATCAGGGCAGCGCCGATCGTCCACCAGCGCCCGAGCAGCCGAAACCGCAGCCCGCGCCGCGTGCGCGGCGTCGTCGGGATCGACCGACACAGCCAAAAGGCCAGCGGCAGCGCGACCGCATAGTGCCCCACCACCAGCAGCAGGTCATAAACGGTCTGGCCGAGCCGCCGCGCGACCGCCGTCGGCAAGAGCGCGAGCAGCAGCCCCTGCCACGCCCACGCGCAAACGATGGTCAGCACCAGCGCCCAGCCCAGCCGGGCGCAATAGCGCCGCTCCTGCCGCACTGCCTTGTCCTGCATAGCATCTTCTCCCTCTGTACGGCAGAAAAACAGGGCAGAGCTGTGCTGCCCGCCCCGTTTTTCGCTCTTTTATCGACCGATCACTTGGCCTCGTTGACCAGACGCTCGGTATCCTTGGCGATCATCAGCTCCTCATTGGTCGGGATGACCAGCACGCGGACACGCGCCCAGTCGATGGAGATGTCCATCTGACGGCCACGGTACTTGTTCTTCTCGGGATCGATCTTGATGCCCAGATACTCCATGTGCTCGCACACGTCCCAGCGCACCGAGCGATCGTTCTCGCCCACGCCTGCGGTGAAGATGATCGCGTCCACGCCGCCCATTTCAGCGATGTACGAGCCGATGATCTTCTTGACCGACAGGTTGAACATCTCCTTGGCCAGCGCGGCGCGCGCGTTGCCGTCCGTGATCGCGGCGTCCAGATCGCGGAAGTCGGACGACACGCCCGAGATGCCCAGCATACCCGACTTCTTGTTCAGGATGTTGATGACCTCAGCCGCCGTGATGCCCTCATGCTCGGACAGGAACTCGATGATCGCGGGGTCGAGGTTGCCCGCGCGGGTGCCCATCGGCAGGCCGTCGAGCGGGGTGAAGCCCATCGAGGTGTCATAGCTCTTGCCGCCGTTGATCGCGCAGATGGACGAGCCGTTGCCCAGATGGCAGGTGATCAGGCGCAGCTCCTCGATCGGACGGCCGAGCATCTCAGCCGCCTGCTGCGAGACGTACTTGTGGCTGGTGCCGTGGAAGCCATAGCGGCGGATCGCGTACTTCTCGTAGTATTCATAGGGGAGCGCGTACATATAGTGGGACTTGGGCATGGTCTGATGGAAGGCCGTGTCGAACACCGCGACCATCGGCACGTCCGGACCCATGACATCGCGGCAGGCCTGGATGCCGATCAGGTTGGGCGGGTTGTGGAGCGGCGCCAGCGGCACACATTCCTCGATCGCCTTGATCACCTTTTCGGTGATCAGCACGCTGTCGGTGAAGCGCTCGCCGCCGTGCACGACACGGTGGCCGACCGCATCGATCTCGCTCATCGAGCTGATGACGCCCTTCTCGGGGTCGAGCAGCATATCGATGACCGACTGGATCGCCTCGCGGTGGGTGGGCATCGCGATGTCGAAGGTGAACTTCTCGTCCGACTTGTTGCCGGTGTGCGTCAGCACGCCATCGATACCGATGCGCTCACACAGGCCCTTCGCCATGACCTCGCCCGAGTCGGTGTTGAGCAGCTGATACTTGAGAGACGAACTGCCCGCATTGATGACCAGAACTTTCATTTTCAAAACTCCCTCATGTCGTATTGCGCAGCTTGCACAAAGCTGCCACAAACTATATAATAGTCTATAATATAGTTTACACGATAAAGCCCATTTGCACAAGGACTAATTTGATCCGATCGACCAAAAGATCGCCCACCCACAAGGAGCACCTATGATGAACGTCTGCGGCATCGTCGCCGAATACAATCCCTTCCACACCGGCCACGCGCACCACCTCGCGCAGACGCGCCGCGCGCTCGGCGCGGAGACCGCGATCGTGTGCGCGATGAGCGGCGATTTCGTCCAGCGCGGCGACCTCGCCATCTTGGAAAAATACCGCCGCGCCGAGGCCGCCGTGCGCTGCGGCGTCGACCTCGTGATCGAAACGCCGCTCTCGGCCTGCCTGTGGGCGGCTGAGGGCTTCGCGCGGGGTGCGGTCGCGCTGCTCGATGCGCTGGGCTGCCTGACCCACCTGTCCTTTGGGGCGGAACACGCCGACCTCGGGCTGCTGCGCCGCGCCGCCGATCGGACGGCGGCGACCGCGCCGCTGCGGCAGGCGCTCCAACGCGGCCTGCCCTATGCCGCCGCGATGCAGCAGGCGGTCAGCGCGACCGATCCCGCCGCCGGGGCGCTGCTCGCCAGCCCCAACGACACCCTCGCGGTCGAATATCTGCGGGCGCTCACCGCGCTGGACAGCGCGATCGAGCCCCTCGCCATCCCGCGGGCGGGCAGCGCACACGACAGCACCGCCCCGGTGGACGGTCTGCCCTCGGCCTCCTATCTGCGCGGCCTGCTCCGGCAGGACGCGCTGTCCGCCTGCCGTCCGCTCATGCCGCCGGCCTCGTTCGACGTGCTCGACCGCGCGATCCGCGCCGGCGCTGCCCCGGTGACGAGCGCGGCGGTCGATCAGGCGATCGTCGCGCATCTGCGGCGGCTCGATCCGGCCGCCCTGCTGCCGTTTTGCGGCGACGACGGGCTGGCGCACCGCCTGTGGACTGCCATCCGCGACCAAACGAGCTTCGCCGCCATCGCCACCGCCGCGCAGACCCGCCGTTACCCGTTGGCGCGGGTGCGCCGCGCCCTGCTGCGGGCGTGGCTCGATCTGCCCAACGCCGTGCCCGTGACGGCGGGCTATGTCCGCGTGCTGGCGATCGGCGCGCGCGGCCGCGCCGTGCTGCGCCTGATGAAACGCACCTGCGCCCTGCCCGTGATCGTCAAGCCGGTCACAGAACGCGCCCTGCCGGACGCGCTCCAGCCCGCGCTGGCGCTCGACGCCCGCGCGGACGACCTCTACGCCCTCGCCCAGCCCGACCGGGCGCTGCACGTGGGCGGCGACCACTTCCGCCGCAGCCCGTTTTGCCTGCCGGACAGCGTTTGACCGCGCTCGTGCGCCGGTCTTTGTGCCGGATCCGCCGCGTATATCCGCGAAAGCTGTTGACTTTATCCCGTTCATGCGGTACGCTAAAGCATAGCACACCAACAGAAAGGGACATCTCTCTATGATCGGACTTGGTACCATCGTCAACTGCGGCACGGTGATCGCGGGCGCGACGCTCGGCGTTTTGCTCAAGGGCGGGCTGCCGCGGCGCTTTGAAACGACCATCATGCAGGCGCTCGGCCTGTGCACCTTTTTCATCGGCATCGGCGGTGCGATCGCCGGGCTGGTGACGATCGAGGGCGGCGTGCTCTCCACCCAGCACACCATGCTGCTCGTGCTCAGTCTGGTGATCGGCGCGCTGATCGGCGAGGCGCTCGACATCGAGACCCGGCTCAACGACTTCGGCACGTGGTGCCAGCTCCGCTTCGCGGGCAAGGGCGAGGACAGCCGCTTCGTCGAGGGCTTCGTCGCCGCCTCGCTGCTGTTTTGCGTGGGCGCGATGGCGATCGTCGGCTCGCTCGAGGACGGCCTCAACGGCGACCCCTCCATCCTGATCGCCAAAGCCGTGCTCGACGGCGTCGCCGCGATCGTGTTCGCGGCCTCGCTCGGCAAGGGCGTGTACCTGTCCGTCCTGCCCCTGCTGGTCTATCAGGGCGGCATCACGCTGCTGGCGCGGTCGATCCGCCCGTGGCTGACCGATGCGCTCATCAGCCAGCTTTCGTGCATCGGCTCGGTGCTGATCTTCGCGATCGGCTTCAACCTGATGTTCGATAAAAAGGTCAAGGTGGGCAATCTGCTGCCCGCGATCTTTTTGCCCATCGTGTTCTCCCTGCTCGCGCGGGTCTGGCCTGCGCTGGGCACGCTGTAAATAACTGTCGAAAAAACTTCGTTTTTTCCGATAAGTTGTGTTTGGACTAGGCCAAACACGGACGCAAAAAAGTTCCTAAACGAAACTTTTTTCGCTCTCAAAGAATAAAAACCGTGATACATGCTCCCGGTTTTTATGAAAACGGCGGCTCAGCCGCCGTTTTCTATTTAATGCGTGCTGCGGCGCGAGGATCTTTTGATCTCAAAAAGGGGTCGACAGTCTCTTTTTCCGTTTTTCCCGGCTGCGCACGGCGGCATTTTCCCGCCGGAATTGACTTCCGTGCGTTCGTTCACTATAATAAAACTGATACCAACCACCGGCGGGACGCGCCGCGCCGTCGTTCCGCCCCGCGAAGGAGTCGTCGATCATGCTCGCCTATACCTATATCGAGCCGGGGCACTTCGCCCTGCGTGACAAGCCCAAGCCCACCCTGCGCGACCCGCGCGATGCGATCGTGCGCGTCACGCTCGCCAGCATCTGCACCAGCGATCTGCATATCAAGCACGGCAGCGTGCCCCGCGCCGTGCCCGGCGTGACCGTCGGCCACGAGATGGTGGGCGTGGTCGAGCAGGTGGGCGCGGCGGTCACGTCCGTCCGCCCCGGTGACCGCGTGGCGGTCAATGTCGAGACCTTTTGCGGGCACTGCTTTTTCTGTCAGCACGGCTATGTCAACAACTGCACCGACCCCGACGGCGGCTGGGCGCTCGGCTGCCGCATCGACGGCGGACAGGCCGCCTATGTGCGCGTGCCCTATGCCGATCAGGGGCTGGACATCATCCCGGCGGGCGTGTCCGACCGGCAGGCGCTGTTCGTGGGCGATGTGCTCGCGACCGGCTATTGGGCGGCCAAACGGGCGCCGATCGACCCGCAGGACACCGTGCTGCTGATCGGCGCAGGGCCGACCGGCATCTGCACGCTGCTGTGCACGCTGCTGCGCCGCCCCCGCCGCGTGATCGTGTGCGAATCCGACCCCCTCCGGCTGCGCTTCATCCGGGAGCATTATCCCGACGTGCTGACCGTCACCCCGGCGCACGCGCTCGAGTTCGTGCGCCACAACAGCGGCCACGGCGGCGCGGACGTGGTGATCGAGCTCGCCGGCACGGCGGACAGCTTCCGCCTCGCGTGGGAGTGTGCGCGGCCGAACGCCACGGTCTCGCTGGTCGCGCTGTATGATGCGCCGCAGGTGCTGCCGCTGCCCGAGATGTACGGCAAGAACCTGACCTTCCAGACCGGCGGGGTCGATGCCTGCGACGGCGCGGCGCTGCTCCGCCTGATCGTCGCCGGCGAGCTGGACACCACCCCGCTGATCACGCACATCTTCCCGCTGACCGAGATCGACGCGGCCTATGCCCTGTTCGAGAGCCGCCGGGACGGGGTGATGAAGGTCGCCATCACGTTTTGACGATAAAAAAAGGTATGACCGCGGTCATACCTTTTTTCGTTCCCTTTCGCCCGGCCGGGCGCGTGCCCCGCGCGATCAGTCCACCAGCTTGACCAGCTCCTTGACGTGCTCGGTGCCGGTGGCGGTCGGGTGCTCGGCCTGCTTGGCGTACATATTGACTGCTACCGTCGATTTTTTGATCGACTGCATCGTGCCCGCACCGGCCACGCAGCCGCCCGGACACCCCATGCCCTCGAGCAGATAGCCGTCGTACTTGCCGGCCTTGGCCGCCGTCATCATCTTGCGGCACTCGCGCAGGCCCTCGGCGCTCTCGACCTTGACCTCGCGATCGGGGTGCTTTTCCTTGATGACGTTGACCACCGCCCGGGCGACGCCGCCCGACACCGCGAAGTTGCGGCCGTCGGTCGAGGCATCGTTGACGCCGTTGGGATCCTCGGGCAGCGAAGCCACATCGACGTGACGCGCCTCGAAGATGCCGACCATCTCCTCGAAGGTCAGCACGTAATCGACCTCGCTGCGCACGTCGCGGCGCATGGCCTCGAGCTTTTTGGCCGCGCACGGCCCGATGAACGCGACCTTGGCATCGGGATAGTGGTGCTTGATCAGCCGCGCGGTCAGCGTCATGGGCGTCAGCGCCATCGAGATGCAGTTGGCCTGCTCGGGGAACAGCTTTTTCGCCATCATCGACCACGCCGGACAGCACGATGTGCCCATGAAGGGCAGCTTTTCCGGCACCTCGGCGAGGAAGTCCTCGGCCTCCTGCGCGGCGCACAGGTCGGCGCCCACCGCGACCTCGATGATGTCCGCGAAGCCGAGCTGCTTCATCGCGGCGCGCAGCTTGCCCGGCGTGACCTTGGGGCCGAACTGGCCGACGAACGCGGGCGCGACGGCGGCGTACACGCGCTCGCCCGCCTGGATCGCGCGGATCATCTGGAAGATCTGCGACTTGTCCGCGATCGCGCCGAAGGGGCAGTTGACCAAGCACATCCCGCACGACACGCACTTGTCATAGTCGATGTCGGCCTTGCCGTTCTTGTCGCTGTGGATCGCGTCCATGCCGCAGGCCGCCGCGCACGGCCGCACCTGCCGGATGATCGCGTTATACGAGCAGACCTCGATGCAGCGGCCGCACTTGATGCACTTTTCCGGGTCGATGTGCGAGCGGCCGTTGTTGCGGTCGAGCGTGACCGCCTCCTTGGGGCAGACCTCGACGCAGGGGTGCGCCAGACAGCCCTGACAGCCCTCTGTCACCATGACCTCGTTCTCCTTGCAGGCGTTGCAGGCGAATTTGATGATATTGATCAGCGGCGGGGTGTAATAGGTCTCCTCGCGGGTGGCCGCCGCGATATTATCCGACAGCGCGGAGTGCTCGGCTGCGCTGCGGCAGGGCAAGCCCATCGCCAAACGCAGGCGTTCGCCGACGATCGCACGTTCGAGGAAAATATCGTTGCGATAATTGCCGACCTCGCCCGGCACGATCTCATACGGGAGCGCCTCGATCCGTCGATCCGTCGGCCATTCGGTGTGATACGCCATGCGCGCCACTTCGCGGAATATCCTGCGGCGGATCTGCTGGATGCGGGTCTCTACGCCTCTCATAGTATACATATCCTCCTTATCGGTCTTGCTATGTGGGATCTGTCCGCCCCGGTGCGGGGCGGCGCTTCGTCTGCTATCAGCATACCGCATCCGGACGAGCTTGTAAAGGATCATCCCGCAAGTCTTAACGATTTTTTCATCGCCGTTCTTGTCGCGAAGCCGCCCGCTGCGGTGTGTTTCGGGTGAAAGGAGCTGATAGACCTCGTTCGACTGGACGGCGCGCCCTACCAGCTCGTCGAGGAGCGCGGGCGGCTGTGGCTGTTCGTCAACGAGCGCGTGCCGCCGGACGTGACCGATCTGATCGGCGCGGGCTACCCCTTCCGCTACACGGACGCCGACGGCGCGGCGCACACCGCCACGATCACCGGCAGCGCGCACGCCTATCCGGTCGCATGAACGCAAAAAGTGCAGGCGCGATGCCTGCACTTTTTCGATAGGGCGATCTTAATACACGTACTCGAATTCCAGCTCGCCGATGACGACGAAATCGCCCTCCTGCACGCCCATCTGCTCGAGCTTGTCGTACACGCCCGCGCTTTTGAGCATCCGATCCATATACTGGCGGGATTCGTAGTCGTCCACGTTGACCGAGCCCATGATCTTGTCCACCCATGCGCCCGAAACGACGTAGTAGTCCTCGACCTTTTCGACCGTCCAATCGCGTGCGCCCGTCGTATCCACCGGCGCTTCGACGAATTCCGGCTCATAGGTGAACACCGGCGGGAGCTGTTGGAGCTCGTGCCACGTCAGCTGCATCAGCGCCGCGACGCCCTGATTGGTCGCCGCAGACAGCTCGGCGAACAGCAGCCCGTGCTCGTCGGCGTATTTTTTGAGCGCCTCGACCGGGGCGCGGTCGTCGCCCAGCAGATCGACCTTGTTGGCGACGAGGATCTGCGGCCGCGCCGCGAGGAACGCGCTGTACCCCGCCAGCTCGGCGTTGATCTTTTCGATGTCCTCGAGCGGGTCACGCCCCTCGCTGCCCGCCACATCGACCAGATGGAGCAGCAAGCGGCAGCGGTCGATATGGCGCAGGAAGTCGTGTCCCAGCCCGGCGCCCTCGCTCGCGCCCTCGATGATGCCGGGGATGTCGGCCATGACGAAGCTCTGCTCCTCGCCGACCGAGACCACGCCCAGATTGGGCACCAGCGTGGTGAAGTGATAATTGGCGATCTTGGGGCGGGCGGCGCTCACCATGCTGAGCAGCGTGGACTTGCCGACGTTCGGGAAGCCGACCAGACCGACATCGGCCAGCAGCTTGAGCTCGAGGATGATGTCGCGCTCGACGCCCGGCTGGCCGGGCTTGGCGAAGCGCGGCGCTTGCCGGGTCGGGGTGGCGAAGTGGGTGTTGCCCCAGCCGCCGTTGCCGCCCTTGGCCGCGACGAAGGGCTGGTCGTCCGACAGGTCGCGGATGACCTGACCGGTCTTTTGGTCGCGGATGATCGTGCCGCGCGGCACGCGGATGACCAGATCGGCGCCGTCCTTGCCCTTGCAGCGCTTGCTGCCGCCGTCCTCGCCTGCCGCCGCGACATATTTCTTCTTATAGCGGAAATCCAGCAGCGTGGACAGGTTATCATCCACTTGGAAGATGACCGAGCCGCCGCGGCCGCCGTCGCCGCCGTCGGGCCCGCCCGAGGCGACGTACTTTTCGCGGTGGAAGCCCACCTTACCGTCGCCGCCCTTGCCGGAGACGATCTTGATCTTTGCGATGTCGATGAACATGGGATGTCCTCCTTTCCAAAGGGGGGTGTCCGCCGACATACGGACACAAAGCAAGATCCCAGACCGCAGTCTGGGATCTGATCTACTTTACTGCGGGTAAACAGAGACCTGCTTGCGGTCCTTACCCAGACGCTCGAAGCGAACGACGCCCTCCACCTTGGCGAACAGGGTATCGTCCTTGCCACGGCCGACGTTCACGCCGGGGTGGATCTTCGTGCCGCGCTGACGGACAAGGATGTTGCCCGCCGGGACGGTCTGACCGTCCGCGCGCTTGACGCCCAGGCGCTTGGCCTCGGAGTCACGACCGTTCTTGGTCGAACCTACGCCCTTTTTATGAGCGAAAAACTGTAAGCTGATCTGCAGCATCTGCGTGCACCTCCGTTACGTTCAAATGATCGGGATAGTTCTGTTCCAGCTCGGTAAAATGCAGTTTGAGCGCGCGCAGCGCGTCCTGTCCGCGCTCGAGCCCCGCGTCCTGCGGCAGCGTGATGCGGATGTGTGCGCCCTCATCCTCGATCAGGGTATCGACCGGGATGCGCTGCACATCGAACAGCAATGCGTGCGACAGCATGACCGCGCTGGAGATCGCCGCGCAAACGATGTCCTCTCCCTCGTCCGCGTATCCCGCGTGGCCGAGGATGTCCACCGACAGGAGCGTGCCTGCCCGCGACGAAAATGTGACCGTCGTCACCGCCTTACGCCTTGATCGACGCGATCGTTACCTTGGTGTACGGCTGGCGATGGCCCTGACGCTTGCGATAACCCTTCTTGGGCTTCATCTTGAAGATGTTGATCTTCTTGCCCTTGCCGGTCTTTTCGACCGTGCCGGTCACGGCAGCGCCGGAAACGTAAGGAGCGCCTACGGTGATGGACTCGCCCTCGCCCACGGCCAGGATCTCGTCGAAGGTGACGGTCGCGCCGTCCTCCGCGCCGAGCTTCTCAACGTAGATCACGTCGCCCTCGGATACCTTGTACTGCTTGCCGCCAGTTTTCAGGATAGCATACATTTGATTTTCCCTCTCTTTCATCGTAGAGTCACGCTCGGCACGGCGGCGATCCGTTTTGGAACGCACTTTCCCCAGCCAATGCACGATGCGGCTTTTAACAGCATAACACAAGTGGCGCTGCCTGTCAAGCACCGCCACCTTGGTTTTTCGCTTTTTTCGCGCAGTCGCCTCAGGCGAACATGGCCGCCACCAGATCGTACATCCCCGCCGGGGTGGACGACGCGCTGCCCGCCGTCGTGCGATCCATGCTGACGAAGCCGGTGTTGCCCGCCGCCAGACCGATCACCCGGTCGGCATAGAGCACATAGTACGCGCACGCCGGAGCATTGCCCTGCACGGCGGAAAAGCCCGCCGCATCGTCGCGATAGGCGGTCAGCCGGTCTTGCAGATAGCCCGTCGGCACGCTCAGATACTTGAGCTGCGAGCCGCTGTCGCTGACCACGTACACGCCCTCGGTCAGCTGCGGGATCAGCTCCGCGATGCTGGTGGTCTGCGCGGTGGTCGGATCGGGCAGCGCCGCGGCCAGACCGGCCAGCATGGCCTGATTTTCCTGCGTCAGTCCCTCCACCTGTGCGGCGAGCGTGGTCTTTTCGCTCTGGAGCGTCTCGAGCTGCTTTTCCAGCTCGTCGATCTTGCCGCCGCGCGAGCGGAACAGGCTAAAGAACAGCACAGCCAGCAGCAAGCAGACCAGCACCGCGATGCACAGCATCATCCGGTAGTTGAGCTTGGCCGGCGCCTTGCCCCTGCTGCGCGGCCGCGACGACCTGCTCCGGCTGCCCGCCCGCACGGGCGGCCGCCGTCTGATCTGGCTGGTCTGTTCGGTATGATCGGTATGTTCGGTTCGATCCATGCTTTCTCCTCCCGTCATGCTGCTGACCGCGTCCGCTCACTTGGACGGGTTCTCGATGATCTTGACCTCGCCCGAGGCACAGCCGACGATCATGCGCTTGCACATCCCCAAAAACAGGCCATGCTCGAGCACGCCCAGCATACCGTTCAGCTTGCTGAACACGTCCTCGATCGCGAAGCCCGCGCCCAGATGCAGGTCAGCGATGTAGTTGCCGTTGTCGGTGACGAAGGTCCGGCCGTCCCGGACGCGCAGCTCCGGCTGCCAGCCATAGGCGGCCATCCGCGCGATCGCCTGCTTGGCGCCGTACTGCGCGATCTCCACCGGCAGGTGGAACGCGCCGATCTGCTCGACCAGCTTGCTCTCGTCCATGATCCAGATGACTTCCTTGGCCATCGACGCGACGACCTTTTCGCGGTACAGCGCACCGCCGCCGCCCTTGATCGCGTTGAACTGCGGATCGATCTCGTCCACGCCGTCGATCGCCAGATCGACGTGATCGAGCTCGTCGATCGTCAGCAACGGGATGCCCAGCGCGCGCGCCTGCGCCTCGGTGGCCTTGGAGGTCGGGATCGCCTGGATCTGAAGGCCGTTCTTGACCATCTCGCCCACCGCGTTGACCATGTGGTACGCGGTCGAGCCGGTGCCCAGACCGACCACCATACCATCCTTGACATATCCCGCGGCTTTATCGCCTGCTATTTTTTTCATATCCACCATGGTATGTTCCTCCTTTGGCGGCACGCTGCCGGCGCACCGCGTCCTTACCCTTTCATTATAAAGTGCCGATGCGCAAAGGTCAATCTTTTCTATCGGAAAAGCGCGGCATCTTATAGTCCGTGCTGCACTTTGGCCGCCTTGAGCGTGTTTTTCATCAGCATGGTGATGGTCATGGGTCCCGCGCCGCCCGGCACCGGGGTCATGAAGGCCGCCTTGTCCATCACCGCCGGATCGACATCGCCGTGCACCTTGCCGTCTGCGCCGCGGTTGATGCCCACATCGATCACCACCGCGCCGTCCTTGACCATGTCGGGCGTGATGAAGCCCTGTCTGCCCACGGCGGCGACCAAAATATCCGCCCGGCGGCACACCTCTGCCAGATCCTGCGTGCGGCTGTGGCAGATCGTCACCGTGCCGTGGCGGTGCAGCAGCAGCATGGCCATCGGCTTGCCGACGATGTTCGACCGGCCGACCACGACGCAGCTTTTGCCCTTGGGATCGATGCCGTATTCGTCCAGCAGCGCCATCACGCCGGCCGGCGTGCACGGCACGAAGTCGAAATCGCCCACCATGATCCGCCCGACGTTGACCGGGTGGAAGGCGTCCACGTCCTTGCGCGGGTCGATCGCGGCGATCACCGCCTGCTCGGAGATATGCGCGGGCACAGGCATCTGGCACAGGATGCCGGCGATCTGCGGGCTCTCGTTGAGCTGGGCGATCAGATCGAGCAGCTCCTGCTGCGTGGTCTCGGCGGGCAGGGCGTATTTTTCGCTGTAAAACCCGCACTCGGCGCACGCTTTTTCCTTGTTGCGGACATAGATCTGGCTGGCGGGGTCATCGCCCACCAGGATCACCGCCAGCCCGGGCGTGATGCCCCGCTGCTTGAGCGCCGCGGTCTCGGCCAAAATGCTGCCGCGCACCTTGGCCGACAGCGCCTTCCCATCCATCCTGACTGCACTCATGTCGTTCCTCCTTCGTCCTCATCCGGTGTGGGTGGTGTATAGAAATGCTGCTGCACGCTGAGGCGGCGGTACTGCCGCACGAGCAGCGCGACCGCCGCCGCGCAGCTGACCGCAGCCAGCACCTGCGACACGCGAAACGCGCCGATATACAGGCTGTCCGTGCGCAAGCCCTCGATCCACGTCCGCCCCAGACCGTACCACGCCACATAGAGCAGCGCGAGCTCGCCCCGGAAGCGGCGTTTTTTCCAATACAGGTGCAGGCCGAGGAAGCCCGCCAGATTCCATAGGGATTCATACAAAAAGGTCGGATGTACCGGGGCGGCGCCGTCGATCGACATGCCCCACGGCAGCGCGGTCTCGCCGCCGTGCGCCTCGCCGTTGACGAAATTGCCCCAGCGGCCGATGCACTGCCCGATCAGCAGCCCCATGGCCGCCAGATCGCACAGCGTCGCGAACGATAGCCGCTTCGCCCGGCTATAAGCCCAGAGCGCGAGCACCGCGCCGATCACCCCGCCGTAGATCGCGAGCCCGCCATCCCGGATGGCGACGATCTTGGCCGGGTGCTGGCTGTAATACTCCCACTCGAACACCACATAATAGATCCGCGCGCACACGATCGCCGTCGGCACGCACACGAGCAGGCAGTCCATCAGGTGATTGCTCGTCAGGCCGAACGCCTGCACGTGCGCATCGACATAGCGCGCCGCCAGGATCGCCCCGACGCAGATGATGATCCCATACCAATAGATGTTCATGCCCAGCACCTCGAACGCGACGCGGCTGATCGTGGCCTGCCAGTCCAGTGCCGGGAATGCGATGACGTGTTCCATCCAGCTCCCCTCCTTCGCTCGTCAGTCGGCCGCGACGATCGACAGGCATGACCGGTCGGGCTGCGCCCAGCGGGCGAACACGGCCTGCACATCGGCCGCGCCGATCGTGTCGAACAGCGGGATGCAGTCCAGATAGTCCTCGCCGCCGAACAGCGCGTTGGCCTGCTGCCGGGCATAGACATCGGGCGCATCCAGCACGCGCAGGCGCAGGCCGTAGACCGCCTTTTTCATCCGGCGGAACAGCGCCTCGTCGATGCCCTCATGCGCCAGCCGAACGACCTCGGCCTCGACCGCCGCGCGGACGGCCTGCGGGTCGCGGCTCTCGCCGCCGATCATGCCCACCGCCGCCTGCGGGAGCAGCATATAGTCGGTATCCAGATCGCGGCCGATCAGGCGCTGCTCATACAGCGTGGCGTAGAGCGGCGCGGTGTCGCCGCACAGGATCCGCGCGGCCAGCTCGCCCAGCAGCCCGCGGCGCAGGCGGCTCTCGCCCGGCCGCAGCGGCTCGTCCTTGAAGCCCAGCAGGAACTGCGGCAGCGAGGTCGGCATCTGCCGCGTGACGAGCGGGGCGGCCACGGTGTCCCGCCGCGTGCCGTAGTGCCGCTGGCCGATCGTGGGCGCGTCCTGCGGCGAAAACTGCGTCGCGAGGCGGCAGATCTCGTCGAAGTCGGCTGTGCCGCACACGACGAGCACCATGTTGCGCGGGCTGTAAAACGCCCGGTGACAGGTATACAGCGTTTCGGGCGTGATCTGCGCGATGCTGTCCACGCTGCCCGCGATCGACACGCGCACCGGGTGCTCGTGATACAGTCCGGCCAGCAGGCCGCAGAACACCTGCCAGCCCGGCGTATCCTCCATCATGCCGATCTCCTGCCCGATGATCCCGCGCTCCTTTTCGACGTTGTCCGCGGTGAAATACGGGACGAACGCCAGCCGCAGCAGGATCTCCAGGTTTTCGGCGAAGCGGTCGGTGCAGGAGAAGTGGTAGGCGGTCATGGTGTGGCTGGTGAAGGCGTTCGGGCTGGCGCCCGTGCGAGCGAACTTTTGCAGGGCGTTGCCGTCCCGCTCCTCGAACATCTTGTGCTCCAAAAAGTGCGCCACGCCCGCCGGCGTGTCATATCGCTGCCCCTCGAACGTGAACGAGGCATCGACCGAGCCGAAATCGGTCGCCAAGATCGCGAAGGTCTTGCTAAAGCCCGGCTTGGGCAGATAGCAGACGCGCAGCCCATTGTCCAGCGTGCGCGTGCAGATCTGCTCGCGCAGCGCAGTCTCGTTTCGTATCATCCTGCTGTTCCCTCCATCAGATAGACCAGATCGAGCGCCGTGTCCTGCGCGGCCTGCACGACCTGCGCCCGCTCGACCGCCTGCACCTGCGCGATGCGCTCCTCGGGCGCGACCAGCGTGCCCGCAGCGGCTTGGCTCAGCCAATAGCGCTCGAGCGCGAGCGGGTCGTCCAGCAGCGTGCGCCAGCCGTTCACCAGCGACCGGCGGGCGGCCTCGAGCTCTCCGTCGGTCATCTCGCCCGCGCGGCAGGCGTCGAGCTGGCGCAAGATCTCGTCCCGCGCGGTGGCGAACTTGTCGTTTTCGATGCCCGAGTGCACCATCAGGATGCCCTTGGACGCGGCGAACTGGGCGCTGGCATAGTAGCAGAGCGACTGCTTTTCGCGCACGTTCAGGAACAGCTTGGAGCTGGTCGAGCCGCCGAACACGGTCTGGAACAGCCAATAGGCCGCCGGATCGCCGCCGGTCAGGCAATGGCCGCCCGTGCGGAAGCCGAGCGACAGCTTGGCCTGCGCCACGGCCGCCTGCTCGATCACCTCGCGCGGCGCACCGACCGGCCGCGCCACGATGCGGGCCTGCGGCAGCGGGCGCACGGCCGTCCGGCGGCGCGTGAGCGGCGTCGCGCCGAACAGGCGCTCGATCTCGTCCGGCGGGCGCGTGCCGCAATAGAACAGCTCGATCTGCGCCTCGTCCAGCGCGCGGCGATAGGCGGCGTACAGCCGCTCCGCCCCGATCCGCGCGGCCTGCTCGGCCGTGCCCAGCGCCGACAGGCCGTAGGGCTCGTCCGCGCACATCAGCTCGGTCAGGCGGCGGGGCGCCCACAGGCGCGGATCGTTCTTTTGCGCGGCGATGCGGTCGAGCAGCGCCCCGCGCTCGCCCTCGACATCGGCCGCGCGGAACACGCCGTCCTGCAAGCAGGGGTCGTAGAGCAGGTCGGCCAGCAGCGCGATCACGCCCGCGGTCAGGCCGTCCGCCCCGGGGGCATAGGCTTCGTCGATGCAGTCGGCCAGAAAGCCGATGCACAGCGTCTCGCCCTCCTTGCGCACGACGCCCTCGATCCGCGCACCGTAGCGCTCGTCGAGCGTCTCGCCGATCGCCCGCAGATCGGGCAGCTTGGCCGTGCCGCGCCGCAGCACCTGCGGCAAACAGGCGCGGCAGGCCGCCTCCGCGCCGCCGAGCGGCAGCAGCAGCATGACGCGCAGCACGGCGCGCTTGAAGCGCGGCGTGGTCACACAGGTGAGCGCCACGCCCTCGCCCAGTTTTTTTCGGGTCACTTGTTGCATGGGGTCCCTCGCTTTCGTATCTGCTCCATGCGCCGGGCGCATGGGTGCGCTTTCCTTGATAGGATGCCACCATATTATAGCATCATTCCCGCGCCGTGGCAAATGCCGGGCGGCATATCCGCCCGAAACGCCGATCTTTTTTTCGATCAGGGCTTGACAAGGGCGCGTCCATGCGGTAGAATAATCACGTTCGTTGTAAAGGCATAGAGCTTTACACTTCCCAAGGAGGCGCGCCGATGAAAGCCAGACCGCTCGAGATGAGCCTGCTGTTCGACTTTTACGGCGAGACGCTCACCGACAAACAGCGCGAGCTGTTCGACCTATATCATAACGAGGATCTGTCGCTCGGCGAGATCGCCGAGCACGCCGGCATCACCCGACAGGGCGTGCGCGACAGTGTCCGCCGCGCCGAGCACGCGCTGCACGACATGGAGGCGCGGCTCGGTCTGGTCGCCCGCTATGGCGATGTCGAACGGCTGACCGAAGCGCTCGCACACGAGGTCGCGCAGCTCTGCGCCCTCAATACCGACCGGCTGCACAGCAGCGAGGCCGAGCAGATCGCCCAACGCATGACGGCGCTGCTCGAGCAGCTCAGGCAGGAGGCGTAACATGGCATTTGAAGGCCTAACTGAAAAGATCTCATCCGCATTCAAGCATCTGCGCAGCAAGGGACGACTGACCGAGGCGGACATCAAGGAGACCATGCGCGAGATCCGCATGGCGCTGCTCGAGGCCGATGTCAACTTCAAGGTCGTCAAGGATCTCATCAAGTCGATCAGCGAAAAGGCGACCGACGCCGAGATCCTCGAAAGCCTGTCCCCCGCTCAGCAGGTCATCAAGATCGTCAACGAGGAGCTGACCGCCCTGCTCGGCGGACAGAACGCCCGTTTGACCATATCGCCCGAGCCGCCCACCATCGTCATGATGGCCGGTCTGCAAGGCGCGGGCAAGACCACCAACTGCGCCAAGCTGGCTGCCCTGCTGCGCAAGCAGCAGCAGCGCCGCCCGCTGCTCGTCGCGTGCGACGTATACCGTCCCGCGGCGATCGACCAGCTCAAGGTGGTCGGCAAACAGCTCGACATCCCGGTGTTCGACGAGGGACAGGGCGACCCGGTCGCCATCGCCCGGCACGGCATCGATTTCGCCAAGAAGAACGGCTTCGATCTGGTCTTTTTGGACACGGCCGGCCGGCTGCACATCGACGAAAAGCTGATGAACGAGCTCAAGGACATCAAGCGTGCGGTCGATCCCACCGAGATCGTGCTCGTCGTCGATGCGATGACCGGTCAGGACGCGGTCACGGTCGCACAGACCTTCGACGAGGCGCTCGGCATCGACGGCGTGCTGATGAGCAAGATGGACGGCGACGCCCGCGGCGGCGCAGCGCTGTCGGTCAAGGCAGTCACCGGCAAGCCGATCAAATTCATCGGCACGGGCGAAAAGCTGGGCGACATCGAGCCCTTCCACCCCGACCGCATGGCCTCCCGCATCCTCGGCATGGGCGACGTGCTGACGCTGATCGAAAAGGCGCAGCAGTCCTTCGACCAAAAGCAGGCGGCCGAGACCGCCAAAAAGATGATGGCCGGCAAGCTGACGCTGACCGACTTCCTCGAGCAGCTCCAGCAGATGAAGAACATGGGCTCGATGGAGGAAATGCTCGGTATGCTGCCGGGCGTGGACGCCAAAGCGCTCGCCGGTGCCAAGGTGGACGAAAAGCAGATGGCGCACACCGAGGCCATCATCCGATCGATGACCCCCAAGGAGCGGGACAACCCCTCCATCATCAATTATTCCCGCAAAAAGCGCATCGCGGCCGGTTGCGGACTGACGATCGAGCAGGTCAACAAGCTGCTCAAACAGTTCGACGCCATGCAGAAGATGACCCGCCAGCTCACCAACATGGCGCGCGGCGGCAAGGGAAAAAAGAAGCGCCGTGGATTCCCCGGCCTTGGCGGCCTCAAGCTGCCGTTCTGAACCATTGCCCGAAGATCTCGGGGGACCGGGATTTTCCCACTACGCGCTTTGCGCGTATCTTGACCAGAGGCAGCGCCGCTGCCTCGACCACGACCGTGGTCCCGTATCGCGGTCGTGCTGCCTGCGCGGAGCAGGCTCCCGCCCTGCGGGGGTCGCTGCGCAGCTTGGGCGACGCCGCCACCGCGCGGCAGCGCCCGCTCGGTCGGCGCATCGCTCCGATCGAAGCCGATTTTTAAGGAGGTGAGACCATGGTAAAGATCAGACTGCGCCGCATGGGCGCGAAGAAGGCTCCGTTCTATCGCATCGTCGTCGCGGATTCCCGTTACCCGCGTGACGGCCGCTTCATCGAGGAGATCGGCACCTACGACCCGCTGACCGATCCGGTTTCCGTCAAGGTGGACGCCGATCGCGCTCAGGAGTGGATCAAGAAGGGTGCCCAGCCGACCGATACCGTTCGCGGTATCCTGAAAAAGGCCGGTGTGCTGAATTGAGTGAGGCGATAGATATGAAAGAGTTGCTGACCTATATCGTCAAAAATCTGGTTTCCGAACCGGATGCGATCACCATCACCGAGGAGATCGACGGCGACGATGTCACCTTTTCGTTGCGCGTCGCGCCGGGTGACATGGGTCGCGTGATCGGCCGACACGGTCGCATCGCGAAGGAGATCCGCACGCTCATGAAAGCGGCAGGCAACCGCGCGAACAAGCGCGTAACGGTCGATATCCTGGACTAAGCCCCACAGGCTCGGCCTGACCGGGGCGCGTGCGCCGAAGCCCTCCGGGGAGCACGCTCCCCGCGCTGCTTCGTCCCCCCAAAAAAGCACGGGCACGTCCCTGCTTTCGTCAGAAGGCCGCAGCCGTAGCCTTCTGTCCTGCGCACCTGACGGCGCTTTGCGCTGAAGATCGCCGCGTCGCGGCGATCTTTTTGTATCTGCGTGCGCGGCACATCACGACCAAAGAGGAGAGCTTTATGATCAAACGATTTTTAGAGGCCGGCAAGATCGTGGGCGTGCACGGCGTGCGCGGCGACCTGAAGGTGCAGAGCTGGTGCGACAGCGCCGACGTGCTGTGCGACTTCGACACGCTGTATCTGGACGAGCACACGCCGGTCGCCGTGCAAAAGGCGCAGGTGCACAAGAACATCGTGCTGCTGCATCTGGCGGGCGTGGACACGCTCGAGGCCGCCGAGGCGCTGCGCGGCCGCGTGCTGTATCTCGACCGGGAGGATGTCGAGCTGCCCGACGATCTGGTTTTCATACAGGACATCTTGGGCTTTCAGGTGTACGATCTGCGGATCGACCGCACGATCGGCCGCGTGCGCGATGTGCTCACCAGCAACCCCGCGCACGATATGTACGAGATCCAGGGCGAGCACGGCCGACTGATCTACATCCCGGCGGCCAAGCCCTTCCTCAAGGAGATCGACATGGCGGCCGGCGTGATCTATATCGAGAGCATCGAGGGGCTGCTGGAATGACGATCGACATCATGACGCTGTTCCCCCAGATGATCGACGCGGTCATGCGGGAGAGCATCATCGGCCGCGCGCAGGACAAGGGGCTGGTCACGATCCGCGCCACCAACATCCGCGACTATGCACCGGACAAGTACCACAAGGCCGACGACGCGCCCTATGGCGGCGGCCGCGGGCAGGTCATGCTGGCCGAGCCGCTCTATCTGTGCCATGAGGCGCTGTGCGCCGGGCAGCACGTGCACACCGTGTTCCTGTCGGCGCAGGGGCGGCCGTTCGATCAGGACAAGGCGCGGGAGCTGCTCGCCCGCGAGCATTTCATCCTCGTGTGCGGGCATTACGAGGGCATCGACCAGCGCTTCATCGACGCCTGCGTGGACGAGGAGATCTCGATCGGCGACCTCGTGCTGACCGGCGGCGAGATCCCCGCGATGGCGGTCGCGGACGCGGTGTGCCGCATGGTGCCCGGCGTGCTGCCCGATGCGGACGCCTTCACCGCCGAGAGCCACTGGGACGGGCTGCTCGAGCACCCGCAGTACACCCGCCCGGAGAACTGGCGCGGCCGCGCCGTGCCCCCGGTGCTGCTCTCCGGCCACCACGCCAACATCGAGGCTTGGCGGCGCGAGATGAGCCTGCGCCGCACCCGCGCCGACCGTCCCGATCTGTTCGCCCGGTTCGCCCCGCGCGATAAGCAGGACGCCCGCCTGCTCGAGCGCCTGCGGCAAGAGGACGAAACGCCATAAAAAAAGCAGGAGGACGTGTGTCCTCCTGTTTTTTTCGTTCTGGTTCGGAGCAGGGCTCAGATGACATACACCTTGGTCGTCTCATAGACCTCATACACCCGCTTGAGCGAGGCCATCTCGGTGCCCGGCAGCCGGGCGCTCGCCCGCGCCGTCGCGACGGCGAAGCGACCCATCTCGTCGAAGCGCAAGCCCTTGTCGATCGAGTTGGCGAGCGCGCCGACCAGCGCATCGCCCGTGCCGACCGCGCCCTCGTCGTAGATCTTGGGGTCGGTGGTGATATAGAGCGCCTCCCGCTCGTCCTTGGAGACCAGCACCGCGCCCTCTTGGCTCATGCAGACGCACACCGTGCGCGCGCCCATGTCCAGCATCCTGCGGGCGAACTGCGCGACCACCTCGGGGTCGGCCGAGGGCTTTTCGCCCACGGCCTCGGCCAGCTCGAAGATGTCCGGGCTGACGAGATCGGGCTCGCAGCGCAGCGCCTCCTGCAACAGCTCGCCCTCGGCATCGACGAGCAGCTTGCAGCCGTGCTTTTGGATCGTGCGGCACAGCTTGCGGTAGTTCTTGAGCGGGAACTCCGGCGGGGTCGAGCCCGCCAGCACGAAGATATTGCCCTCGTCCAGATAATGGTCCATCCGGTCGAGCAAGCGCAGGAAATCCGCGTCCTCCAGCTTGTTGCCCGGCTCGTTCACCTCGGTATGGCCGCCCTGCGCGTCGATGATCTGCGTGTTGACCCGCATCTGCCCGGCGACATCGACGAAATCGTGGTGGATGTCGGCCGCGGTCAGCATATCCTTGACGATGCGGCCGTTCGTGCCGGCGCAAAAGGCCAGCGCCACGCTGCTTCCGCCCAGCGCCTTGATCGCGCGGGATACGTTGATGCCCTTGCCGCCCGGCTCCAGATGGCTGGATGTCGCGCGGTTGAGCTTGCCCACCACCAACGGGTGCTCGATACGCTGTGTGCGATCGAGCGCCGCATTCAGCGTTATGGTGATAATCATAGCACGCCCCTCCTGAACGTTTTTTTCTCTTTTTATTTTAGCGGATCGGGCAGGTAATGTAAATCCTTTTTTTAAGATCTGTAAGATCCGACGACGCATACGCCCCTTCAAAAGCCCCGATACGCCAGTTCCTGCGCGATCTGCACATAAAATCCGGGCGGGGAAAAGTCCGGCTGATCGCGGCAGAGCACGTCGGCCAGCTCCTGATGGGACACGCCCTCCAGCACGCCGCGCCAGTGCCCCCAGCGAGCCGACGCCGGCGTGACCAGCCCATCGCTGTCGCCGTGCGCCGGATAAAACAGCCCGTGCGTCAGCCGCATGGCGGCATCGCCACGCCCCCGCCCCAGCCGCGCGCCCCAGCTCTGGTAATACACGCAGGCCGCGTCAGGCACCGTGTGGTTGAAGTAGGCGAGATAGGCCGGTGTGAGCTGCTCGGCCGC
Organism: Eubacteriales bacterium; assembly: GCA_030533295.1. Taxonomy (GTDB): domain Bacteria; phylum Bacillota; class Clostridia; order Oscillospirales; family Butyricicoccaceae; genus Agathobaculum. The sequence goes on along the minus strand of JAUNJI010000009.1, from coordinate 232 downwards.
GCGCAGCGCGGCGGGCTGGGCATCCCCGTGCCGCGCCCAATAGGCATCGTTGGCGTGCGCCCAAACGGCCAGCCCCGGCCGGGCGGTCAGCAGCAGCTCGGCGACCCGCGAGCCGCGGTTGGGCGTCGAGAGCATGGTCAGCGAGGCCACGCGCCGCCCATAGCCCAGCTTGCCGATCAGATACCGCGCCTCCAGACCGCCCTTGGAGTGGGCGATGATGTTGACCCGGTCG
>JAUNJI010000077.1 GCA_030533295.1 Eubacteriales bacterium | reverse complement strand
CAACAGCTTCCTCCTCATCGGGGCCGTCTGCGATCAGGTTGATCGTCGTGCCCTTGGTGATACCAAGGGAAAGGATGCCGAGCAAGCTCTTGGCATTGACGCGGCGCTCTTCCTTCTCGACCAAGATCGTAGACTTGAATTCATTGGCCTTCTGAATGAAGAACGTAGCCGGTCGGGCATACAAACCTACTTGATTAGTGACCTGTACCTCTTTGGAAAACATATCTGCATCGCTCCTATTTCTCAAATCCGATATTAATAGTCTATCCTCTTTTCTTCGTTTCGTCAAGGACATTTTGCACGAAGGCGTTCTGTGTTTTTCATGAATTTTTACCTATATTGACAAAGAATATCGTTCATTTTGCCCTATCCGTCCATTTCTATTTGGCAAGGGCCCTGTTTCTTTATCGAAATTCTACGATCGTCACGCCCTGCTCGCCCTCGCCGTACACGCCGCTGCGCACGCTTTTGACCCGCTTGTTCGCCCGCAGATGCTTCTGCACCGCGTCGCGCAGCACGCCGGTGCCCTTGCCGTGGATCACCGTCACCGAGGGCAAGCCCGCCATGATCGCGCGGGACAAAAAGTTGTCCACCTCGAACAGCGCCTCCTGCGCGCTCATGCCGCGCACGTCCACCTCGCGCTCGGCCGAGCGGAGCGTGAGCTCGCGGCGCGGCGCGTCCCGCCGGGGCTGGGGCGCGGACTTTTTGGCCTGTCCGGTCTGCTCGACCAGCCGCAGCTCGTTCTCCTTGACCATCATCTTCATCGGCCCCGCCTGCACCGACACGCTGCCGCTCTTGTCCGCGGGCGCGAGCACATCGGCCAGCACGCCGCCCATATTGATCAGCCGGACGCGGTCGCCCTTTTTGACCGGGCGCTGCTCGTCGGCCTCGATCACGCGCTTTTGGATGCCGCGCCGCTGCTCGTTCTCGGTCTGGGTGATGACACCGCGCAGCGCGGCCTTGGCCGCGGCCAGATTTTGATCGGCGCTATGCTTTTGCGCCTTCTTTTTCATGTCCTCCAGCTCGTCGAACACGGTCTCTGCGGTCATGCGTGCGTCCTTGAGGATGCGGTCGGCCTGACTGCGTGCCCGCTCGAGCAGCACGTCGGCGCGTTCCTCGGCGGCGTCGCGCTCGGCGCGCATCTTGTCCCGCTCGGACTGGGCAGACGAGCGCATCCGGTTCGCTTCCTCCTTGAGCTGATCGATGCGGCGGCGTTCCCGCTCGAGCTCGGCGAGCACGTCCTCGAAGCGGGCGTCCTCGGTCGAGACCTGCTCCTTCGCCCGCTCGATGATGGTCGGCTGGAGCCCCAGCCGCGATGCGATCGCGAAGGCGTTGGACTTGCCGGGGATGCCGGTCAGCAGGCGGTAGGTCGGCTGGAGCGACTGCACGTCGAACTCGCACGAGGCGTTCTCCACCCCGTCGGTCGTGAGCGCGAAGGTCTTGAGCTCGGCGTAATGCGTGGTCGCCACCACGCACGCGCCCATCTGCCGCGCATAGCCGATCACCGCGACCGCGAGCGCCGCGCCCTCGACCGGGTCGGTGCCCGCGCCCAGCTCGTCGAACAGCACCAGATCGCCCTGCCCGCAGCAGTCCATGATGGACACGATCGTTTTCATGTGCGCGGAAAAGGTCGAGAGCGACTGCTCGATGCTCTGCTCGTCGCCGATGTCGGCGTAGACGTGCTCGAACAGACCGATCTCGGACTGCTCGTTCGCCGGGATATGCAGCCCGCTCGCCGCCATGAGCGACAGCAGGCCGAGCGTTTTGAGCGACACGGTCTTGCCGCCGGTGTTCGGGCCGGTGATCACCAGCGTGTCGTATCCCTCGCCGATCGCGATGTCGATCGGCACGGCCTTGTCCGGGTCGAGCAGCGGATGCCGCGCCCGCAGCAGCCGACAATGCCCTCCGCCCTCGTGCAGCACCGGCGGCGCTGCCTTCATCTCGAAGGACAGCTTGGCGCGGGCGAAGATGCAGTCGAGCGACACCAGCGCGTCATAGTCCTGCGCGATCGCATCGCAGCGGGCGGCGACCTCGCTCGACAGAGCGGCGAGGATGCGGTCGATCTCGGCCTCCTCGCGCCCCTCGAGCACCTTGATCTGGTTGTTGATCTCGACCACCTGCTGCGGCTCGATGAACACGGTCGCGCCGGTGGAGGAGGTGTCGTGCACCAGACCGGGGATGTCGCCACGGTGCTCGGCCTTGACCGGCACGACATAGCGCCCATTGCGCTGGGTGACGATCGTCTCCTGCAAATACTTGGCGCGTTCGCCCGCGATCAGGCGGTTGAGCGTCTCGCGCACCTTGCCCGAGATCCGCCGCAGCTCGCGGCGGATGGACAGCAATTCGGGCGAAGCGCCGTCCGCGATCTCCTCCTCGGACACGATCGCGGTCGTGATCGCCTCCTCCAGACTGCGGTCGCCCGTCAGCAGGCCGAAGATCGGCGAGAGCGTGGTCTTTTGCTCATGCTCGGCGTCGTACAGCAGCGCACGCCGCGCGGTCTGCAACAGGCTCGCCACGTCGAGCAGCTCCCGCGGGCTGAGCGAGCCGCCGCGGGCGGCACGCAGCAAGATCGCGCCCACCGCGCGGATGCCGCCGAAGGCCGGACTGCCCTGCCGGATCATCAGCGCCTTGGCGTCGGTCGTCTGCGCCATCCAGACCTGCGCCTGCTCATGATCGTCCATCGGCCGGAGCGCACGGCACTTCTCCTTGGCCGCGTCCGACGCGGCCTGCGCCGCCAGCCGTTCCAATATCTCGTAATATTCCAGTATCCTGAGCGATCGCTCGCCTAATTTGTTCATGGTACACTCCTGATCGATGTGATGCACGGCCGCGCGTCGCCCACAGGCGGCACGAGCGACCGATAGAACGCCAAACTGTCGAACCCACGGCCGAGGTGATAGAGCACGTACTGCTCGCCCAAGCGGCTGAACTGCTCCCGCGCCGCGCCGCCCAACGCGAAGGCGTATGTCCGCGGGACCGGGCACGACAGCACGTGCGCAAGGGCGCGCAGCGTCCCCTCGGCCAGCGGCTCATAGCCGCCGATGCGCTGGGCGCAGCGTGCGTCCGCCGCCGTGCCCGCGCCGACGGAAAAGTACAGCGGCGGCTGCTCGATCGCCTCGCCGCACACGCCGCAGGCCGTCAGATCGGGCGCATAGCCGCTCTCGGCCATCAGGCGCCACTCGAACGCCGCCTTGACCAGCACCGGGTCGCGCTTTTTGCCCTCGAGCGCGTGCAGCGCGTGCAGCAGCAGCCGGCAGACCGCCGGGGCGTCCTCGTCCGGCGTGGTCAGCGCCGCCGTCAGCTCGACCAGATAGCACGCGAGCGCATACCGCTCGATGTCCTGCGCGAGCGGGAAGAACGAGTGCACGAGCGCCGCCTCGCGCAGCGCATAGCGCCCCGCCCGCTCGGACACGATCAGCTCGGCATAGCAGAGCTGCCGCGCAGCCGGGATCTGTCGCTTGCCGCGCCGCACGTTCTTGCACAGCACCTCGACCCGGCGGCCTGCATCGGTCAGCGCGGTCAGATAGCGGTCGTAGTCGCCGAAATCGACCTCCCGCAATCCGAGCGCCCGCAGCTTGATCGCGGCCATTTACGTGTCCTCGTAGCCGAGATCGCGCATCTGGCGCTGGTCGTTGCGCCAGCCCTCCTTGACCTTGACCCACGTTTCGAGGAACACCCGCGCCTCCAGCATCCGCTCGATGTCCGCACGCGCCTGTCGGCCGATCTCGCGCAGCATCGCGCCGTGCTTGCCGATGATGATGCCCTTGTGGCTGCTCTTTTCGCAGTAGATCACCGCGTGGATCTCGATCAGGCCGTCCGCACGCTCGTTCCAGCGCTCGATGCCGACCGCCACGCCGTGCGGCACCTCGCGGTCGAGCAGGCGCAGGATCTTTTCGCGCACGATCTCGGCGACGAGCTGGCGCTCGGGCTGGTCGGAGACCATATCCTCGGGGAACAGCGCCGGCCCGTCGAGCGCGAAGCGGCCGAGCTCGCCGAGCAGCTCGTCCAGCCCCTCGCCCGTGCGGGCGGAGATCGGTACGATCGCCTCGAAGGTATGCGCGGCGGCATAGGTCGCGATCACCTCGAGCAGCGCCTCCTTGGGCACGGTGTCGATCTTGTTGATGACCAGCACGGCCGGCATATGGTGCTGCTCGATCCGGGCGATCAGGCTTTCCTCCGCCGGGCCGATGTTGGCGATCGGCTCGACGACGAGCGCCGCCACGTCCACCTCGGACACGGTATCGGTGACGACCTTGCACATATAGTCGCCCAGCCGCGAGCGCGGCTTATGCAGGCCGGGCGTATCCAAAAAGACGAACTGGGTATCGCCCCAGCCGCGCACGCCCGTGATGCGGGTGCGCGTGGTCTGCGGCTTGTGCGACACGATGGCGACCTTTTGCCCCACCAGCGCGTTGGTCAGCGTGGATTTGCCCACGTTCGGCCGGCCGACCATCGAGACGACCGCCGTTTTGGTGATTTGACTCATAGTTTTCTCCTGTCGAGCCTGTCCGCCTGCGCAGACAGGACGTTATCGTATCCTTCCATAGCAAAACACGAACCACAGCGCGGCCGGCACGGTCAGCGCCACCAGTCCCGCCGCCCACAGATGGGCGAGCAGCCACGCCAGCGCGTGCGCCAGCACGCCGCCCGCGAGAAAGACGCACACGCCCACGCCCACGCACGCCGCCGCGCACACGAACACCCCGGCCGCCGCGATGTCCTTCGCGTCGCGCACGAAGATGTCGTAGCCGCTGGCCTGCCGGTCGCACAGGCGCTCGATCGCGGTGTTCATCAGCTCCGCGCCCATCGTCAGGCCGAAGCACAGGCACAGCACGGCCACCTGCTCCGCCCGGGCGCGCCCCAGCAGGGCGAACACGGTGACATAGAACGCCGCCGTCAGGTGCACGCGGAAGTTGCGTTCGCCATAGATGCACAGCCTCAGCCCGCGAAGGGCGTGCTGAAAGCTCTCGTGCAGCTTTCGTATGTTCTTTTTCATGCTGTCATGCTCTCGTCAGACCGAGAAAGGCGAGCACCTCCTCCTCCTTGTCGCGCATCAGCCGCGTGTCGGCCGCATCCCGCTCGTGGTCATAGCCCAGCAGGTGCAGCACCGAATGGGTGGTCAGATAGCCGCACTCCCGCGCCACCGCGTGGCCGAACGCGGCCGCTTGCTCGCAGGCGCGGGTATAGCACAAGAGCATATCCCCCAGCATGACGCAGCCCGTGTCCGGCTCCCGCTCGAGCGGCTCCTGCGGCACGCCGTTATAGAAATCATACATCGGGAAGGAGAGCACGTCGGTCACGGTGTCCTTGTCGCGGTAGGCCGCGTTGATCGCGCGGATCTCGTCCGCGTCCACCACGGTGACATCGATCGCCGCGTCGAACGGCACGCCCTCGCGCTCGAGCACGCGCATAGCGCAGCGCTCGATCAGCGCGCGCACGTCCTGCTCGTCTGCCACCGGGGTCTCGAACCGGATCGTGATCTGATGCTTCATCGCCGTTCCCCCCTGCGCCGCAGGGCGGGATGGCGCTCGTCCGGCTGCCTGCCCTTGCTCTTTTTGCTCTCATGCTCGGCATACGCCTTGACGATGCGCTGCACCAGCTCGTGGCGCACGACATCCTTTTCGGTCAGAAAGCATTGGGAGATGCCCTCTACCCCGCGCAGCACGTGCAGCGCCTCCTTGAGGCCGGAGGCTTTGCCGTCCGGCAGGTCGATCTGGGTGATGTCGCCCGTGATCACCGCCTGCGAGCCAAAGCCCAGCCGGGTGAGGAACATCTTCATCTGCTCGGGCGTGGTGTTCTGCGCCTCGTCGAGGATGATGAAGCTGTCGTCCAGCGTCCGGCCGCGCATATAGGCCAGCGGCGCGACCTCGATCGAGCCGCGCTCCTGATATTTGGCGAAATTCTCTGCGCCCAGCATATCGAACAGGCCGTCATACAGCGGCCGCAGGTAGGGATCGACCTTGCTTTGCAGGTCGCCCGGCAAAAAGCCCAGCTTTTCGCCCGCCTCGACCGCCGGCCGCGTCAGGATGATGCGGGACACCCGCTTGTCCCGGAACGCGGCGACCGCGGCCGCCACCGCCAGATAGGTCTTGCCCGTGCCCGCCGGTCCGACGCCGATCACGACCGTGTCCCGGCCGATCGCCTCCATATACCGCTTCTGGCCGAGCGTTTTGGCCTTGACCGGCTTGCCCTTGGCCGTGATGCACAGCACGTCCCGCGCCATCGTGTGCACCTCGGCCTCGCGGCCGTCCCGCGCCAGACCGATGACGTATTGCACGGTCTGCGTGCCGACGGCCTCGCCCCGCGCCGCCATCGCGAGCAGCGCCTCGAGCGTGCGCGCCGTCGTCTCCACGTCCGTCGGCTCGCCGCTCAGCTTGAGCTCGTCGCCGCGACTGACGACGGATACGTGCAGCTCGCGCTCGAGCAGCTTCAGGTTTTCATCGAATGCCCCAAACACCGTCATGAGCAGCTCGGGCTGCTCGGTCCGTATCGTCTTTTCTATCACTTCGCACCTTGCTTTCCTCGTTTTTCGCGGGCATCGCCCCGCTTCGTCCTTTGCGTGCGCCGCGATGCCACAGCGCCGCACCGGTCAGCCGTCCGCGGGCGGCGGCGCATCCGCCGGTGGGAGCTGGCTGTCATCGACCGCCTCCACGCCGATCTGCTCGAGCGCGTGCACGGACAGATGCAGCACGGCTGCGCCCTGCCGCTCGGTCAGCGTTTCGCTGTGGCGGAGCACGCTGCCATCCAAGGCAGACGCCACCGCGCCCAGCGCACGCGAGAGCATCTCCACGCGCACCTCGTCCGGCGTGCGCGTGACCGGCGTGCGCCCGCGCTCGACATAGGTCTGCACCACCAGCGACACCGGGAACACCACGCTCTCCGACAGGCGCAGCGTTCGGATCTCTATCATTTTATCACAACTCGCCCCTGCAATGCCACTCCCAAAATATAAATTCAGCCGTTTATTTCCGATCAGCAGCGCATATTGCCGCCGCACGCGGTGCGGCGCGGTCTTTTCGTCCACGGTCAGCGCCCGCGCCGCGTCCACCGTGCGCATGGTGTATGCCTGCACGTCGCCCTGCGCGTGCGCCAGCCGATAGCCGCCCTCCTCGCGCGTGGGCGGCACCAGTCCGCTGATCAGCGTGTCCCCGGTGGACACCGCATCGCCCGGCTGCACCACCGGCTGTCCCTCGCGGGCGCGGATCGACTGCACCACGCCTTCGCGGGCGGCCACCACCTTGACCACCGCCGACTGGTCGAGCTTTTCCCCGGTCAGGTCGCGCCGTTCGGCCTGCACGAGCACGCTGTTGCCGCGCACGGTGATGGTC
>JAUNJI010000008.1 GCA_030533295.1 Eubacteriales bacterium | reverse complement strand
CCGGGGCCTTTCTTTCTGTTTCAGCGGATGTAGTTGAACATCGTGCGGTGATGGGTCTCGGGCGGCTGCACGCCCGCCTTGTCGATCACCTTGAGCATCCATGCGAGGTTACGGCCGAGCTTTTCGATCACCTCGACGCCCTCGATGTCCTGCTGCACCTCGCCGATCTCCGCGCCGTGCACGGCGTTCCAGTAATCCGAGGTGACGAGCACCATCTCCATGCAGTTCATGGTCGCCATGAGCTGCTGGTACGTCTCCAGACCGCCGCTGCGGCGCACGGTGCACAGCGCCGCGCCCACCTTGTGGTGGAGCTGATTGTCGCCGCAGCCTGCGGCCAGCATCAGCCGGTCGAGCACGCACTTCATGCCGCCCGCGATGCCGCCGTGGTACACCGGCGAGGCGAGCACGATGCCATCCGCCTCGATGCACTTGGCGATGATCTCGTTGACGCCGTCATCGTCCTGCACGCAGCGCAGCGTGCCCTCGTTCAAGCAGTGATAGCACGCCATGCAGGGATGCACCTTGGCGCCCGGCTGGCACACCTCGAACTCGATCCCCTCCTGCGCGAGCACCTTGCCCAGGATCTCGAGCATCTGCGTGCAGTTGCCGCCCTTGCGGGGCGAACCATTGATCGCGACCACCTTCATCTTTCTTGTCCTCCTGTGTTGATATTTTGCCAGAAAAGCATGGGTCTAGTCCAGATGCTTTTTGGTCTCCGATCGGTACAGGCGCATGACCATCAGCGTGTGATTGAGCTGCGGCCCCATCAGCAAGATCATGCTGACGATATACAGCCACAGCATGAGCACGATGATCGTGGCGAGCGAGCCGTAGAGCACGGAATATCGCGCCATATTATCCACGTAGAACGAAAACGCCCACGACACCAAGATCCACGTCACCAGCGAGAACAGCGCCCCCGGCCACACCTCCCGGAACGTCAGGCGCAGGTTGGGCACGACGCGGTCGAACAGCATCAGGAACACGAAGATGAAGGCGATCATCACCCAAAAGCCGGTATAATGCGTCAGATCGAGCACGGCCTGCGGGATCGGCAACAGCCGCGGCAGCAGCCGCAGCAGCATCCGCCCGGCGACCACCAGCACGAAGCTGCACACCACCGACACCAAAAACCCCGCCGTGATGCCCAGCGAGAGCAGCACGTTCTGCACGAGGCCGCGGCTGATCTCGACATGGTAGATGTCGTTGACCGTGCGCATCATCGAGCGCACCGCGCGGGACAAAAAATACAGCGTCATCCCGATGCTGACCAGCGAGATGAACGCGGGCTTGTCGGCGATCTGCGCCAGATAGCCCGTGATGAGCTGTCGCAGGCTCATGGGCAGCATCTCCAGCGCGGGTTGCAAGTCGTCCAGCGACAGATCGAGGCGCGAAAGCAGCGCGTTGAAGAACATCAGCAGCGGGAACAGCGAGAACAGCAGGAAATACGACAGCTCTGCCGCCGCCTGCGGGATCCCGTCCGCGAAATAGCGGTGCACCATGCGCTCGATCAGGTATACCCAACGGTTCCGTCCGTTCACGGCGCCTTTCCTCCCCTTTGGCTCTAGTGTCCTTTATTTTACCAGCTTTGCGCCGGATTTACAACTTGCATTTTGCGCTTTCCGGGTGTACACTAACAGAAACGGAACGTTCGTTCCGACCGGAGGATCTATCATGCCTGATCTGCGCCCCGCGACCTGCTGTTTTTCCGGCTATCGGGTCGAAAAAATGCCCTTTCGGGCGGACGACGCCCGCGCAGTCGATGCGCTGTGCGCGGCGCTCGGCCGCGCGGTCGAGCAGGCCGTGGCGGCGGGCTATACCCGCTTTCTATCCGGGATGTCCACCGGCTTCGACCTGTGGGCGGCCGAGGCCGTGCTGCGCGTGCGCGAGCAGCTGCCCGTGCAGCTTTTGTGCGCCATCCCCTTCGACCGGCAGGCCGAGCGCTATCCTCCCGCGTGGAAGCAGCGGTTCAACAGCTGTCTGCTCGCGGCCGACCGGGTGTATGCCCTGTCCCGCCAGTACCACGTCGGCTGCTATGCCGCGCGCAACCGCTTCATGGTCGAGGCGTCCTCCCGGCTGATCTGCTACTTCGATGGCCGCCCCGGCGGCACCGCACAGACCGTGCGCATGGCCGAGCAGGCCGGACTGACCATCGTCAACCTGGCTGCCCGGCAGCTCCGCCTCTTTTGACACGGCGCGGAACGACCACAGTGAACGAAAAAAGACGCAGGCCGATGGCCTGCGCCTTTTTTATGTGCCTCTGCCCGTCATGCGAGCACGCAGTACTGCGCCATGTACGCATCCATCAGCGGCAGCAGGTGGGCATAGTCCGCCTTGTCCGCCAGATAGGCGCGGATGTCCCGCACGGTGACGAGGGCGTGCACCCGGATACCGAACGACTCCCCGACCTCCATCACGGCGGTCTTGCCCGGCGTCTGCCCGACCTCGCAGCGATCGACCGAGATGAACATATCCGTCACCTTGACATCGGCGCAGGCGCGCAGGATCGGCATGGTCTCGCGGATGGCCGTGCCTGCGGTGATCACATCCTCGATGATGATGATCCGGTCGCCGTCCACCGGCTGGTAGCCGACGATATTGCCGCCCTCGCCGTGATCCTTGGCCTCCTTACGGTTGAAGAAGAACGGCTTGTCGATGCCGTGCTCGCGGGCGAGCGCCCCGGCGACCGAGGTCGCCAACGGGATGCCCTTATACGCCGGGCCGAACATCGCGTCGAACCCATCGCCGACCGTCTCCTTGACCAGCGCGGCATAGAACGCGCCCAGCCGGGCGTTCTGCATACCGGTCTTATAGTTGCCGGTGTTGACGAAATACGGCGTTTTACGGCCGGATTTGGTGGTGAAATCTCCGAAACGGAGCACGTCAGCCCCCATCATGAACTCGATGAAGGCTTTTTTCTCAGGTGTCAGCATAGCGATCCCGTCCTTTGTGTTTGATCTAGATGGTCGCGGGCACGTCCCGCAGGGTCGTGGCCGCGCGGGGGGCGTCACAGGGTCTGCAAAAAGTTCCGGATCCGCAAGCACGCCTCGCGCAGATGGTTCATCGAATAGGAATAAGAGATGCGCACGTGTCCCTCGCCGCTCTGGCCGAACGCGCCGCCCGGCACGACCGCGACCTTTTGCTCGCGCAGCAGCCGCTCGCAAAAATCCTCGGACGAGAGCCCGGTCGAGGCGATCGACGGGAACATATAGAACGCGCCCTGCGGCTCGAAGCACGTCAGCCCCATCGCGCGCAGCTCGCCCAGCAGATAGCGGCGGCGGATGTCGTACTGCGCCCGCATCCGCTCGATGTCGTCCTCGCCGGTGCGGATGGCCTCGATGCCCGCGAACTGCGCCGTGGTCGGCGCGGACATGATGCCGAACTGATGGATCTTGCAGATATGGCGCATCAGCTCCTTCGGCCCCATCGCCCAGCCCAAGCGCCAGCCGGTCATCGCATAGGATTTGGAAAAACCGTCCACCACGATGGTGCGCTCCTTCATGCCGTCCAGCTCGGCGAAGCAAACGTGGCGCTCCTTGCCATAGGTCAGGCTGCAATAGATCTCGTCCGACGCGACGATGATGTTGGTCTCGCGCAGCACGGCCGCGATGCCCTCCAGATCGTCCCGCGTCATGACCGCGCCGGTCGGGTTGTTGGGATAGGGCAAGATCAGCAGCTTGGTGCGCGGCGTGATCGCGGCGCGCAGGCGCTCGGGCGTCAGCTTGAACTGATCCTCCGCCCGCGTCGGCAGCGGGACGGGCGTGCCGCCCGCCATCTGGGTCAGCGGGGTGTAGCAGACGAAGCTGGGCTCGGGGATGAGCACCTCGTCGCCCGGCTCGATCAGGGCGCGGATGGTGTTGTCGATCGCCTCCGAGCCACCGACCGTGACCAGCACCTCGCTGTCCGCATCGTAGCAGAGCTGGTACTTGCGCCGCGCCAGCGCGGCGATCTGGGCACGCAGCTCGGCCAGCCCCCAGTTGGAGGTATAGAAGGTCTGCCCCTTTTCCAGCGAGTGGATGCCCGCGCGGCGGATCTGCCACGGGGTGTCGAAGTCCGGCTCGCCCACGCCGAGCGAGATCGCGTCCGGCATGGTCGCGACCACATCGAAGAACTTGCGGATGCCCGAGGGCTTGACCGCCCGCACCCGGCTGGAGAGCAACTGTTCGTAATCTACCATGCCATCATGACCTCTCTCTTATCGGTCTCAGAGGGGTCGAACTCCACACCGTAGTCCTTGTATTTTTTGAGGATGAAGTGCGTCCCCGTGGAGAGCACGTTCTCCATCGGCGCGAGCTGCTCGGCGACGAACCGCGCGACCTCGCGCATCGAGCGATCCTTGATGATCACGGTCAGGTCGAAGCCGCCCGACATCAGGTAGACGCTCTCCACCTGATGATGCGAGTAGATCTGGCGGGCGATCTCGTCGAAGCCCATGCCCTTTTGCGGGGTGATCTTGACCTCGATCAGCGCGGTGACGCTCTCGCGGGCGGTCTTGTCCCAATCCACCACGGTCTTGTAGCCGAGGATGGTCGCATTTTTCTCAAAGGCGCGGATGGCCTCAGTCACTTCCTCTTCCGCTGCGCCGGTCATGGCGGCGAGCTGCGCGGGGGTCAGTCGTGCGTCCTGACTGAGCAGGTCGAGCAATTTTTCCGGATGTTCCATAAAATGACCTCCTGTTCGGTATCGTTGCCATCCATTATAGCATAGGGGGGCGCATTTGTTAAGGATCCGATCGGGTTTTTCCGCGCGAGAGCCGTAGGAGCCGCCCACGCCCGCGCCCGCCGCGGCCGCGCATCGGCCACCGACCCGCGCCCTGCGCCCATCGCGCCAAAATATAGTTGCGGAACAGGCCAAAACGCGGTACAATAGGATGGAGAAAGGTGGTGCCCTGACCCATGGCATTCACAGGCTTCCAAGCCGCGGGCATCGACCTGCTGCAGCTCAACCGACTGCAAAACAGCAAAGGATTTTACGAAGCCCACAAAGACGAGATCCGCCATCTGGTGATCGAGCCCTTCCACGCGCTGATCGCGGAGATGACTCCCACCATGCTGGCGATCGACCCACAGTTCGTGGTCACGCCCTCGCGCATGGTCTCGCGCGTGCGGCGCGACACCCGTTTCACCAAGGACAAAACGCTCTACCGCGCCAATATGTGGCTGTTCTTCCGCCGCCCGCGCCGTGAGCGCGAGTCCGTCCCCTGCTATTATTTCGAGATACGCCCCGACTGCTGGAGCTACGGCTGCTGGGGCGCATGGGGGACGGGCGAGATGCAGGCGCTGCGCGAGATGATCGTGCGCGACGATCCGCGCTTCCGCGCGGCCTTCCATGCCGTGGCCGCCTGCCCGCAGGTGCAGCTCGCGGGCGAGACCTACAAGCGCCCCAAGTGCCTCGACGCCGCGCCGGCCTATCGCCCGTGGCTCGACCGCAAGGAGATCGGCGCGGAATACCGCGAAACGGCCGATTTCGCCCCGCTGCTCGACGGCTCGTTCGTCCCGACCATGCTGGACACCATGCGCCGTCTCGCGCCCCTGTATCACCTGCTGCTCGCCGCCAAAGAGCAGGCGGCAGCCGCCCAGCGGGAGGCCATCCGATGAGATATATCGCTTTGGATTTTGAAACGGGCAACGCCTCCCCGCTCAGCGCGTGCGCCCTCGGCGCGACCGTGTTCGAGGACGCGGTGCCCGTGCAGCAGACCGTGTCGCTGATCCAGCCGCCGCCGGGCGTGCGCAAGTTCCACTGGGGCAATGTCCGCGTCAACCACATCACCGAGGCCATGGTCGCGGACGCGCCCGCGTTCGACGTGGTCTGGCGCGCGCTCGCGCCGCTGGCGGCGGGCAGCGTGCTCGTGTGCCACAATGCGGCGTTCGATGTCCGCGTGCTGTGCGCCTGTCTGGCGCATTATCATCTGCCTGTGCCCGACTGCCGCACCGTGTGCACGGTCAAGGTGGCGCAGCGCGTCTGGCCCGATCTGACCGATCACAAGCTGGACACCGTATCCGCCGCGCTGGCGATCCCGCTCGACCACCACGAGGCCGGTTCGGACGCCTATGCGGCCGGCATGATCCTGCAAGCCGCCCTGCGCGAGACCGGCAGCCCAGATGTCGATGCGCTGGCGCGGACGATCGGTATGCGGCTGGGACGCATCTCGCGCATGGGCACGACCCCATGCAGCATCGCCAAGGACAGCGCCGCTGTCCGCCCGCCCCGACACCCCATCAACGAAGGAGAGAAGTCATCATGAAAAACTATCTGGAAAACATCGATCGCGAAGCGCTGCGTGCCCGCGCCGAGCAAATGCTGGACTATGCCAATGACGCGCGCGTGCAGGCCGGTCATTGGGTCGATCATGCCGCGACCCGGGCGCAGGGGTTCTCCCTGTTCGATCTGGCGATCGTCAAGCTGTGCCTGCTGTCCTTCGGCCTGTGGCTGGGCGCGTGCTTCTCCAAGTTCTTCAAGAAATTCCGCGGCCTGCTGTTCGTCGCCTTCACGGCGGGCTGGCTGTATCTGTTCTGGCGCGTCTTTTTCGACCACGACGACGCCTGACCGCGCTGACCACATCGCCGCGCGGCCGCGCGGCAGGAAAGGAGCATCTCTGTGCAGGATCCGACCGAGCAAACCGCAACGAAAACCAAGCTGAACGCACAGCCGCATTACTTCCAATGGGGCTTGACCGCGTTTTGCGTGATCGTGCTGAGCGCTGTCGTGGTATTTTTGCTGCGATGGCTGCCCGGCATCTGGCAGATGACCAAAAAGCTGTTGGGCATCCTCAGCCCGTTCATCTACGGCTTCGTCATGGCCTATCTGCTCGTCCCCGTGTTCAACGGGCTGTATAAACGTGTCCAGCCCCGGCTGGCCTCCCGCCTGAAAAACGGCACCGGCATCGCCAAGGGGCTATGTAGCCTGCTGACGCTGGCGATCGGCTTGACCGTGGTCGGTGTGCTGCTGTGGATGGTGCTGCCGCAGCTCATCGTCAGCGTGTTCTCTCTGCTCGGCTCGATGGAATACTATCTGGACGAGATCTCCAGCTGGGTCGCGTCGCTGCTCAAGGACAATCCCGTGATCGAGCGCAACTTCTTGCAGCTCTACGACCAGTTCTCCGATCAGATCGTCGATTGGGTGCAGAACATCGCGCTGCCGCAGCTCGTTTCGCTGATGACCGGCGTGGTCTCGACGGTGTCCGTGCTGCTCGACCTGTTCATCGGCATCATCATCGCGCTCTATATCCTCAATTCCAAGGATGTCTTTTGCGCACAGGCCAAAAAGATGACGTATAGCCTGTTCTCGATCGACCGCGCCAACCATATCCTCGGTCGCGTCAAGTACGTGCACCGCGTGTTCGGCGGGTTCATCACCGGCAAGCTGATCGATTCGCTGATCATCGGCGTGCTGTGCTTCATCGGGCTGCGGCTCTTCATCTCGTTCGGCCTGATGACCATGGATCCCTCCTATGCGCTGCTGATCTCGGTCATCATCGGCGTGACCAACATCATCCCCTTCTTCGGGCCGTTCATCGGCGCGATCCCGAGCACCATCCTGATCATGGTGATCAGCCCGGTGCAGGCCGTGTACTTCGTGGTGTTCATCTTCGCCCTGCAACAATTCGATGGCAACATCCTCGGCCCCAAGATCCTGGGCGACTCGACCGGGCTATCCAGCTTTTGGGTCATGTTCGCGATCTTGCTGTTCGGCGGGGTGTTCGGCTTCGCCGGGATGGCGGTCGGCGTGCCGCTGTTCGCCGTGCTGTATAGCATCGTCAGCGAGCTGGTCAACAGCCTGCTGCGCAAACGCGGTCTGTCCGAGGACACCAACGACTACCGCGGCAGCCGCCAGCTCGACCCGGAGACCCGCGCCTTCGTCGAGGCTGCGCCGCAGATGCCGCCGGTCTCCGCCAAGGAGCGCCGCCGCGCCGCCAAACGGACGCACGCACCAAAGGAACACGAAAAAAAGGACTGACGAAAGTCAGTCCTTTTTTCGTTCGACCATACCCGCGCCTATGCCTCATATGTGTAGCCGAACACCTTTTGCGAGATGGCCGAGGCCATCCATTTGAGCTCGCTGGCCAGAGCGTTCTCGCCGATCTGCTCGATCCGCGCCGCCATGCCGGACACGCTGACCGCGCAGGCCACCTGCTCGGGCGCGGAGAACACCGGCACCGCCAGACAGCGCAGCCCCAGCGCGATCTCCTCGTTGTCCACCGCATAGCCCTGCTTGCGGATGCGGCTGACCTCAGCACGCAGCCGCTCGGCGTTGGTGATGGTGTTATAGGTGCGCGTCCGCAGCTCGCCCCGATAGATCTGCTCCTGCTCGGCGGGCGGCAGATAGGCCAGCAGGCACTTGCCCACCCCGGTGCAGTGGAGCTCGTTGCGCATCCCGATCTGCGTGTTGATGCTGATCGAGCCGACCGCCTCCACCTTGTCGATATAGATCACGCCGCCCTGACAGGCGACCGCACAGTGCACGGTCTCGCCGTACTTCCGGCTGACCTGCTCCAGATAGGGATGGATCGCCTGGATCAGTATGCTCTGTGCCTTGACCGTGCTGGACAGGCTGAGCAGCTTGAGCCCCAGCGCGTATTTCTGATTTTCGGCGTTCTGCCACAGATAGCCCAGATCGGCGAGCGTGTTGATCAGGCCGAAGGCCGTGCTCTTGTTGAGCTCCAACGCGGCGGCGATCTCCTTGAGGCTGTATTCCGCGCAGCCCGCGCGTTGGTACAGCTCCAAGATCGCGAAGGCGCGTTCGACGGATTGGATGTTTTTCGTGGTTGCCATAGCCACCCCTTTGACCGGTATCGATACGTACGAATGATGCTCTCATTATAGCCGCTCTGCTGTCTTTTGTCAACACGCGGCGCGGCCATCCTTTCTATCATATCGCTCTCTGTTCTGTATTGACAAATCCACCCCACTATATTACAATAATATCCGTGGTATTTTTCGGTCATATAGAATGATATACCGAAATATAGAATAGCAGTGCTCTCCGTTTTCACTATCATCATGTTTTTTCAGGAGGATCCGATATGGCCAAGATCATCGTTCCCGTCGTCACCGTGTTCGACCGCACGGGCAAGCCCGACCGCGAGGGCAACCAAAAAGTAGCCGACTACCTCATCGCCAACCACGTCGATGGCATCCTGGTGCTGGGGTCGGCCGGCGAATTCACCGAGCTCACGGCGACCGAAAAGCAGCGCTTTTTGTCCGACTATGCCGATCACGTCGCCGGGCGCACCGCGCTCTACGCCGGAACGGGCGACATCAACTTCCAGCAAACGCTGGCGCTGTCCAACAGCGTCTATGCGATGGGCTATCGAGCGCCGCTGATCGTCGGCCCCTATTATTACGGCACGAACCAAGCGCAGCTGCTCGCCTATTTCGATGCGCTGGCGCAAAGTCTGAAGGGCGATATGTATATCTATAACTACCCCGCCCGCACCGGGTGCTCCATCGCGGCAGACACCCTCCGCGAGCTGGTCACACGCGACCCCAATATCGTCGGGCTCAAGGATACCGTGTCCGAGCCCGGCCACACCAACCAGATCTGCCGCGCGATGGAAGGTCGCCCCTTCGCTGTTTATTCGGGCTACGACGATCAGTTCCTCTATAATCTGGCGGTCGGCGGCAGCGGTTCCATCGGCGGCCTCGCCAACGTCGTGCCGGACATCTGGAGCGACCTGATCCGCTCGGCCAACGCCAACGATATGGCGCGCACGGTCGCGCTGGCGCGGCTGCTCAGTCGGCTGATGCCCATCTATGAGCAGCGTTGCAGCAGCTCGATCCTGTTCAAAAAGCTGATGATCCACCGCGGGCTGGCGATCTCTCCCCAGTCCATCTTCCCGTTCGACGGCCCCGATGACGGCGCGTTCGAGACCATGCGCGGCCTGCTCGATCAGGTGCTCGCGGACTACCGGCAGCTCGGCAGCGCCACGGCGTGACCGCCGTCACGCCGCCAAAGAGGCATACACGCGAAGGACACGCAACAAAAAGGACTGACTGCGGTCAGTCCTTTTCTTTCGTCGCCATTGCGGCGTCCAGCGCGGCGATCAGCGGCTGCGCGTCGCGCAGACGGTAATTCCACGGCGCGCTCTCGTAGACGAAACTCCCCTCCCCCAGCACGAGGTGGAGCGGTCGTTCGTCGCAAAGCGCATCGATCTCGTAGCGCACGGTGTCGAGCGTGTAGCCGGTCTGATAGAAGGGCAGACGGGAACGCTTGCAGGCGGCGAGCTGCGCGGCCAGCCGCTCCCGATCGAGCTGCGCGGTGATGTCCTCGCGCACCGCGCCGTCGGTCACGCGCTGCACCCGCCCGATCGCGGGCGGCTCGTCCGGCGGCGCGACGCGCACCGGCCACAGCGCCAGCCCCAGCCCGGCGGCGCACAGCACCGACAGGATGCACCTGCGTTTCGCAGTCACCAGATCCCCTCCATCCACAGCGCGAGAGCCGGGAACGTCGTCCCCGGCTCTCGTTTCGTTCTGTCCGGCATCACGCCGCGCAGATCACTTCAGACCGGCGGTGATGATCGCCATCTGATAGACCTCGTCCGCGTTGCAGCCGCGGGACAGATCGTTGATCGGCGCGTTCAGACCCTGCAGGATCGGGCCGTATGCCTCGAAGCCGCCCAGACGCTGGGCGATCTTGTAGCCGATGTTGCCCGCGTTGATGTCCGGGAAGATAAAGGTGTTGGCCTGACCGGCGACCGGCGAGCCCTTGCACTTGGTCGCCGCGACGACCGGCGAGAACGCCGCATCGAACTGCAACTCGCCGTCCACCGCGAGCTCGGGCGCGGCGGCCTTGGTCTTTTCGGTCGCGTTGCGCATCATATCGACGGCCTCGCCCTTGCCCGAGCCCTTGGTCGAGTAGGACAGCATGGCCACCTTGGGATCGATGCCGAAGGCCTTGGCGGTCTTGGCGGTCTCGACCGCGATCTCGACCAGCTCATCCTCGTTCGGGGAGATGTTGATCGCGCAGTCGCCCATCGCGTACAGCTCGTCGCCGCCGTCCTTGGCGTCTCGGCGCAGGATGAAGCAGGAGGATACGATCTTGTTGCCCGGCTTGGTCTTGATGATCTGCAACGCCGGACGGACCGTGTCCGCCGTCGAGTAGGTCGCACCGCCGAGCAGCGCGTCCGCCTTGCCCATCTTGACCAGCATGGTGCCGAAGTAGTTGCCCTTGGCCAGCGCCGCGCGGCACTGTTCCTCGGTCATCTTGCCCTTGCGCAGCTCGACCATCTTGGCCACCATGGCGTCCATCTCGGGATAGGTCTCGGGGTCGATGATCTCCAGCCCCTCGATGTCGAAGCCGCCCGCAGCGGCTGCCGCCTTGACCTCATCCACCTTGCCGACCAGGATGGACTCCAGCAGCTCGTCCTTCTTCAAACGCGCCGCCGCCTCCAGGATGCGGGGATCGGGACCTTCGGTAAAGACGATCTTGCGCTTGTCTGCCTTGAGCGTAGCGATCAGTTGTTCAAACATAGTTGCACTCTCCTCCAGTTTTCTTCTCTCGCCGGCCGTCAGATCGGGCGGCTGACCTTTCTTTCCTTATTATACACCCGATCACCGTCGCACGACAAGCATTATTTCGCCGATGTCGCGCTGTCGATCGCGTGTCGGGTTGGACGGCCGCGCGATCGGGCACACTATCGGCAGAAAGGAGGATCGTAGATGCAAGTGATCCGCTATTTGAACGGCAAGCGCCTGCGCGGCACGCTGCCGCCGCTGCTGCTCGACCGCGAGGGCGTCGGTGCGCTGCTCAGCGCAGCGCGGTACCGGCAGCCGCTTCCATTGCCGGACGCCGCCCCTTCTGCTATACTGGAGGCGGAGGGGCGCGGTCTGGGAAAGGATGACACATGAAGCACACCGCGCTTTATCTGCGCGTCTCGACCGAGGCGCAGGCCGACGAGGGCTATTCGCTGGCCGCACAGGCCGAAAAGCTGGAGGCCTACTGCAAGATGAAGGGCATCCCCCACCACCGGCGCTATGTGGACGGCGGTTTTTCCGGCTCCAACCTGTCTCGCCCGGCCATGACCGCACTGATCGACGCGATCCGCGGCGGCGCGGTCGAGCGGGTGGTCGTGTACAAGCTCGACCGCCTGAGCCGCAGCCAAAAGGACACGCTCTATCTGATCGAGGACGTGTTCCTGCCGCACGGCGTGGACTTCGTTTCGATCAACGAGAACATCGACACCGGCAGCCCCTATGGCCGCGCGATGATCGGCATCCTGTCGGCCTTCGCCCAGCTCGAGCGCGAGAACATCTTCTTGCGCACGCGCATGGGTATGCTCGAGCGCGTCAAGCAGGGCTACTGGCCGGGCGGCGGCAAGGTGCCCTTCGGCTATGATTACGATGCCGCGCAGGGCATCCTCGTGCCCAACCGGGACGCGGACACCGTGCGCGAGATCTATGCGCGCTTTCTCGCCGGACAAGCGCCGGGGCGCATCGCCCGCGCGCTCGGGCTGCGCTACGAGCAGCTCGTGCGCCAGATCCTCACGCGGGAGAGCAACACCGGCGTGATCGTCTACAAGGGCACGCGCTATCCCGGCCGCCACCAGCCGCTGATCGACCGGCAGACCTTCGACCGCGCCCAGCGCCGCCTGTCCCGTCCGCAAGCGCCACGCGCCGCACCGGCCGCCAAGCTGCTCACCGGTCTGCTGGTGTGCGGCCACTGCGGCGCCAAGATGCGCTACCAGAAATGGGGACGCGCCGGTGATAAGCTGGTCTGCTATTCGCGCGACCCATCCAAGCCCCATCTGGTGCACGACGCGCACTGCCCCAACCGCGGCGTGATGGCACGCGAGGTCGAGGCGGTCGTGCGGCGCGATCTGTCGCGTCTGGCCGCCCAGCCCCCTGCGTCGCAGCCCGCGCCCGATGGCCGCGCTGCCTGCCGCCGCGCCCTCGACCGCGCCCAGCGCAAGCTGCGCCGCCTGTATGAGCTGTACGCCGAGGGCGAGGACGAAACGCTGCGCGAGGCGATCGAGCACGCCCGACAGGACAAGGCGCGCGCCGCGCAGGCGCTCACGCAGGCCGAGCAGGCCGCCCAGCAGCCGGACGACAGCGCCCGGCAGGCACTGCTGACGATCGGCGCGTGCTGGGAGCAGCTGACGCCCGCCGAGCGCCAAACGCTGGTGCGCGCCTGCGTGCATCAGATCGTACTGCAAAACGACAAGATCGAGATCTTTTACGCCTTCGATACCGCCCCGCCCGATCCCACCGCCGCCCGATAGCCCGTTTTTTCACCTTGGTACGTTCATGCCGATGATCATTGGGGAGATCCGCCGCTATCTGCGCGACAACAGCGCCCTGCGGGTGTCCCGCAGCCTGCGGGATACGGCCTACAAGGCGCTGCAAGCCAAAGAGGCCTTCGTGCGCGAGCACCAGCGCGAGCCCGACATCGTCGAGCTGGCCAAGGTCATGGGCGTGCCCAAGGAGGAGGTCGTGTTCGCGCTGGACGCGATCTTAGATCCCGTTTCGCTGTTCGAGCCCGTGTTCCACGACGGGACGGACACCGTGTGCGTCATGGATCAGGTGGGCGACCACAAGAACACCGACGAGCAGTGGCTGGCCGACCTCGCGCTCCGCGAGGCCATCGACAGCCTCAACGACCGCGAAAAGAAGATCATCCGCCTGCGCTTTTTCGAGGGGCGCACCCAGATGGAGGTGGCCGACGAGATCCACATCTCGCAGGCGCAGGTCTCGCGGCTGGAAAAGGGCGCGCTCGCGCACATCCGCAAACAGCTCTGACGCCCCGGCGGGCGCAAAAAAACAGGCTGCCGCAGCAGCCTGTTTTTTTTGGTATCTGTGAGAGGCGATCAGTCCACCTTGACCGTCCAGCCCAGCTCGTCGGGCAGCGTGCCCCACTGCACGCCGGTCAGCGTGTCGTACAGCTTGTGGGTGAGCGCACCGATCTCGCCGCCGTTGATGTGCGCGACCTCGTCCTCGTAGCGCAGCTCGCCCACCGGCGAGATGACCGCCGCCGTGCCCGTGCCGAACACCTCTTCCAGCTTGCCGTCCCGCGCGGCCTGCATCACGTCCGCGATCGGCAGGCGCTCCTCGGACACCGGCACGCCCCAATGCTCGAGCAGGTCGATGCAGCTCATGCGGGTGACGCCCGGCAGCACCGTGCCCACGCAGGGCGCGGTGTAGACCGTGCCATCGATCTTGAAGAAGCAGTTCATCGAGCCGACTTCCTCGATGTACTTATGCTCGACGCCGTCCAGCCACAGCGTCTGCTCGTAGCCCAATTCGTGCGCCTTGACCTGCGAGATCAGGCTGGCCGCGTAGTTGCCGCCGCACTTGGTGAAGCCCGTACCGCCCGGGCAGGCGCGGGTATACTCATCCTCGACGAAGATCTTGACCGGATCGATGCCCGTCGAATAGTACGCGCCGACCGGCGAGCACAGGATGATGAACTGATGCGTCTTGGACGGACGCACGCCCAGATGCGGCTCGGTCGCGATGACGAACGGGCGGATATACAGGCTGGTGCCCGGCGCGTGCGGCACCCAGTCCTTTTCGACCGAAACGAGCGCCTTGACCGCCTGCACGAAGTCCTCGACCGGCAGCGCGGGCAGGCACATCCGGCGGTTGGTGTTGATCATGCGCTCGGCGTTCTTCTCCGGGCGGAAGAGCTGCACCGCGCCGTCCGGCGTGCGGTAGGCCTTCATGCCCTCGAACGACTCCATGGCATAGTGGAACACCATCGCCGCCGGGTCGAGCTCCAGCGGCGCATACGGGACGATGCGCGCATCGTGCCAGCCCTGCTCCTCGTCGTGATCGACGATCAGCATATGGTCGGTATAGTAGATGCCGAACCCGAGCGCGTTCTCGTCCGGCTTGGTCTTTTTGTTTTGCGTGAGCTGTGTTTTGATCTGCAGCATGGTCCATCCACTCTTTCTTTTCGATTTGATTCCCTTTCATTATAGCACTTTGCCAAGATAAAGCAAGGCGTTTTTTCGCCGAAAGGGTGACAAAGCCATCGTGCTTTGTTATAATAGGTTCGTATGATCTGCTGAAAGGAGGTCTTGCGCATCGAACGCTCGCTCCGACGCCTGCTGGGCGTCTTTTCATGCGCGGCGCTCTTGCTGGCGCTGCTCCCTGCGCCCGCCCGGGCGCTGACGTTGACCGCGGTCAACGACACGCTGCTCCCCCTGTCCGACAGCACCATGCCGGCGCGGCTGGGCGGCGAGCTGTATGTGCCGTATAGCGTGTTCTCCTCGCTCGGGGTCGCGTCCTCGATCGAGGATGGCGTGCTCGACCTGTCCGCCGCCGGGCAAACGCTCAGCTTTTCGCCCGACGAGGGCTACGTCTACGACCAGGATCTGAACAGCTACGCCACGCCCGCCTATCGGCGCAACGGCACGGTGTACGTGCCGGTCAAACTGTGCTGCGGCAAGTTCGGTCTGGGCTATTCCACCATCTCGGTGGCGGGCGAGACCGTGCTGCGCGTGACCGATGGCAACGCGCAGAGCGATCCCACCTTCGCCTCCGCCCGCTCCAAGGACATCGAACGCGCCATCCGCAGCTATCGCGGCCTGCCCGCGCCCTCCGAGAGCCCGTCCGGCGGCGATCGACCCACGGTGCCGAACGATCCGCCGCTCCCCGAGGTCGTGGAGCAGCCCACCCAAAAGCCCGCCCGCGTCTATCTGACGTTCTACGGCGCACCGACCGCCCACACGCCCGCCATCCTCGATGCGCTGCGCGACGCCGGACGGACGGCCAGCTTTTTCCTGCCGACCGACACCGCGCTGTGGACGGACGACACGATCCGCCGCATCGCGGCCGAGGGGCACGCCCTCGCGCTGCTGCTCGATGCGGATGCACAGGCCGATCCCGCCGCCCTGCTCGCGTCGCTGGACGCGGCCAACGCCCGGCTGCGTCTGCTGACCGGCCTGACCACCCGCCTGCTGTCCAACGAGGCGGGCTGTGCCGCCCTATCTACCGCGCAGCGCGACGCGCTGACCGACGCAGGCTATCGCCTCTGGGACGCGACGCTGGACAGCGGCGACGAGACCCGCTCGGCGGCGCGGGCTTACGCACTGACCGCGCAGCAGTTCGCCCAGACCGACGCCACGGTCGTGCTCGCGCTGCACCACAGCCGCGCCACCGCGCAAACGGTGCAGTCGATCGCCGCCTATATGGCGCGGCTGGGCATCCCGGCCTCGCGCATCACGCTGCGCCTGACGCCGCTCAACAGCGCGTCCGACCTGCGGTGAGCGCCCCCTATAAAAACAGGCAAAAGCAGCCGCTTTTGCCTGTTTTTTCGTCTTATCGGAGCACAGCGCCCTGATCGGCCGAGCTGACCAGACGCGCATAGCGCGACAGCCAGCCGTTTTTGATGTTGGGCTCACGCGGGACGAAGGATGCGCGGCGTGCCTCCATCTCCTCGTCTGTGATCTTGACATCGACCTTGCTGTTCGGGATGTCGATGGCGATGATGTCGCCCTCATGGATCAGCGCGATCTCGCCGCCGGCCGCCGCCTCGGGCGACACGTGGCCGATGGACGCGCCACGGGACGCGCCGGAGAACCGGCCATCCGTGATCAGCGCGCAGTCCTTATCGAGCTGCATCCCGGCCAGCGCCGAGGTCGGATTGAGCATCTCGCGCATACCGGGGCCGCCCTTCGGGCCCTCATAGCGGATGACGACCACATCGCCCTTGTGGATCTCGCCTGCGTAGATGGCGCGGATCGCGTCATCCTCGGAGTCGAACACCCGCGCCGGGCCTTCGTGCACCATCATCTCGGGCGCGACGGCCGAGCGCTTGACCACGCAGCCATTCTTGGCGATGTTGCCCCACAGCACGGCGATGCCGCCGGTCTCGGAGTACGGGCTCTCGAGCGGACGCACGACCTCGGTGTTCCGGTTGACGACGCCCTCGAGGTTTTCGCCCACGGTCTTGCCGGTCGCGGTGATGAGCGACAGATCGAGCAGATCGCGCTTGGTCAGCTCCTTCATGATCGCCGGTACGCCGCCCGCCATATACAGCTCCTCGATATGATGCGGGCCTGCGGGCGCGAGGTGGCAGATGTTGGGCACCTTGGCCGACAGCTCGTTGAGCATATGCAGGTCGAGCGGCACGCCCGCCTCGTTGGCGAGGGCGAGCAGGTGCAACACCGAGTTGGTCGAGCAGCCGATCGCCATCTCGCAGGTCAGCGCGTTGCGGAAGGCCGCCGGGGTCAGGATGTCGCGCGGCTTGATGTCGCGGCGCAGCAGCTCCATGATCTGCATACCGGCACGCTTGGCCAGATGGATGCGCGCAGCGTGCACGGCCGGGATCGTGCCGTTGCCGGGCAGCGCCATGCCGATCGCCTCGGACAGGCAGTTCATCGAGTTGGCCGTGTACATCCCCGAGCACGAGCCGCAGCCCGGGCACGAGCCGCACTCGCACTCCATCAGCTTGGCATCGTCGATCAGGCCGGCCTTGTACGCGCCGACCGTCTCGAAGGTCTTGGAGAGCGAGACCTCGTCCCCATCATAATGCCCGGCGAGCATCGGACCGCCGGATACGACGATGGACGGGATGTTGAGCCGTGCCGCGGCCATCAGCATACCGGGCACGATCTTGTCGCAGTTGGGGATCAGCACGAGCGCGTCGAACTGATGCGCCTGCGCCAGCGTCTCGACGCTGTCCGCGATCAACTCGCGGCTGGGCAGCGAGTACTTCATGCCGATGTGCCCCATGGCGATGCCGTCGCACACGCCGATCGCCGGCACGAGCACGGGCGTGCCGCCCGCGATCCGCACGCCGGCCTTGGCCGCGTCTGCGATCTTGTCCAAATTGATATGGCCGGGGATGATCTCCGAGTAAGCGGAAACGACGCCGATGATCGGCTTTTGCATCTCCTCCTCGGTCAGCCCACAGGCACGCAGCAGCGAGCGGTTGGGCATACGCTCGGCGCCCGCTGTGATATTGTCGCTTCTCTTGGACATGGTTTGGATCCTCCTTTTGCAAAACAGGCAGGCGGAATACCGCCCGCCTGTATACAGATCGATCGTATACGCCCGCCGCCGCACGGCGACGCAGACGTATACCGAGATGAGAGCGGCGCGAACGCCTCATTTTTGGCGCTTTCCCGCCGCTCCGCAGGTGTCCGCGCCGCGCGCGGCGCAGACTGCCGCTCGAAACGGTGTGTCCCGAACGGTTTTTTTACTTCTTCAGCCAGCTCATCATGCCGCGCAGCTTCTTGCCCGTCTCCTCGAGCTGGGTCTCCGCCTCGAGCTGACGGGTCGCGAGGAAGTGCGCACGGCAGCCCGCACGGTTCTCCTGGATCCACTCGGACGCGAAGGTGCCGTCCTGGATCTCGCGCAGGATCTTCTTCATCTCCTTGCGGGTCTCCTCGGTGATGATGCGCTTGCCGGTGCGGTAGTCGCCGTACTCCGCCGTATCCGAGATCGAGTAACGCATCTTGGCGAAGCCGCCCTCGTTGATCAGATCGACGATCAGCTTCATCTCATGCACGCACTCGAAGTATGCGTTCTCCGGCGCATAGCCTGCCTCGACCAGCGTCTCGAAGCCCGCCTTCATCAGCTCGCAAACGCCGCCGCACAGCACGGCCTGCTCGCCGAACAGGTCGGTCTCGGTCTCCGCGCGGAAGGTGGACTCGAGGATGCCCGCACGGCCGCCGCCGATGCCGCAGGCATAGGCCAGCGCGATGTCCATCGCCTTGCCGGTCGCGTCCTGATGCACGCAGACCAGATCGGGCACGCCGGAGCCTTCCACGTAGGTGCGGCGCACGGTGTGGCCGGGGCCCTTCGGCGCGATCATGATGACGTCCACGTCCGCGGGCGGCACGATCTGCTTGAAGTGGATGTTGAAGCCATGCGCGAACGCGAGGCAGTTGCCCGGCTTGAGGTGCGGCTCGATCACTTCCTTGTAGATGTCGGCCTGCTTCTCGTCCGGCACGAGCATCATGACGATGTCGCCCGCCTCGGCCGCCTCGGCCGGGGTCATGACGGTCAGACCGGCCGCCTTGGCCTTCTCCTCGTGCTTGGAGCCCGGGCGCAGGCCGACGACGACGTTCACGCCGGAATCATGCAGGTTCTCGGCATGGGCATGGCCCTGCGAGCCGAAGCCGATGATGGCGACGGTCTTGCCATCCAGCAGAGACAGGTTACAGTCTGCATCGTAGTACATCTTTACCATTTTTATGACCTCCAAAATAAATATTGAAATGGATATGGTGAACGGATCGATGGGGCGCGGCTCACTTTTGGATCGCGGTCACGCCCGAACGGCTCATCTCGACGACGCCGAAGTTGGACACGACATCCAAGAACGCGTCGATGCGGCTGGGCACCTCGGCGAGCTCGACGATCATCGACTGCTCGCTCGTCTCGATGATATGTGCGTCATACAGGTCGCAGATCTGGCGGATGCCATCCCGCGCGCCGATGTCCGGCGCGCTCAGCTTGACGAACACCAGCTCGCTGCAACAGGAATCGTCCTCTTGCAAATGATCGACGCGCATGACCTCCTCCAGCTTGAGAAGCTGTTTGATGATCTGCTCGAGGATCGGCTCATCTCCCTGCACGATGATCGACATCCGGGAGATCTTGGGATCGGTGGTGGCAGACACGGTCAGCGAGTCGATATTGTACCCGCGCCGCCCGAACAGGCTGGACACCCGCGCGAGCACGCCCGCATTGTTCTGCACGACCACGGAAAGGATATATTTCTCCATCGTCTCTCCTTTCTCAGCCTGACACGATGTCGTCGACCGTGCCGCCCGCCGGGATCATGGGCAGCACGCGCTCCTCCCGATCGATCTCGCAATCGATCAGCACGGGGCCGGTGCGCTGAAGCGCCTGCTCGAGCGCGGCGCGCAGCTCGGCGATATTGGTCACGCGGAAGCCGCGGGCGCCGAACGCCTCGGCCAGCTTGACATAATCGGTCTTGCGACCCGGCTGGGTCTGCGAATAGCGCTGCTCATAGAACATGGTCTGCCACTGGTACACCATGCCGAGCACACGGTTGTTCATCAGCACGGTGATGACCGGCAGATCGTAGGAGACCGCCGTCGCCATCTCGTTCAGGTTCATGTGGAACGAGCCGTCGCCGGTCACGTGGATCACGGTCTTGTCCGGATCGCCGACCTGCGCGCCGATCGCCGCGCCGTAGCCGAAGCCCATCGTGCCCAGTCCGCCCGACGTGATGAACTGGTGGATCTTGCTGCGGCCGCAATACTGCGCCGCCCACAGCTGGTGCTGGCCGACATCGGTGGCGATGATCGCGTCCGCGCCCGCCATCTGCGCCACGGTGCGCATGACCTGATGCGGCTTGAGCACGCTCTCGTCGTCCTTGGGCACGTAATCGAGCTTGGTGCGCCAAGTGGCGATCTGCGTGCGCCACGGGCGATGGGTGGCCGGCTGCACATAGGGCAGCAGCTTGGTCAGGAACTGCCGTGCGTCGCTGACGATCGCCTGATCGACGCCGATGTTCTTGTTGATCTCGGCCGCGTCGATATCGACATGGATGATCTTGGCCTTGGGCGCGAAACGCCGCGGGTTGGTCGCCACGCGGTCGGAGAACCGCGCACCGATGCCGATCAGCAGATCGCTGCGCTCGACCGCCCACGCCGCCGAGACCGTGCCGTGCATCCCGATCAGTCCCAGACTGAGCGGCTCGCTCTCCGGGACACAGCCGATCGCCATCATGGTGTGCGCGGCCGGGATGTCCGCCTTGTGCATCAGCTCGAGCAGGGCGTCCTCCGCGTCTGCGGTCTCGACGCCGCCGCCGAAATAGAGCACCGGCCGCGCGGACTGCGCGATCATGTCCGCGACCGTGCGGAGCTGCTCCTCGGTCACTTCGTATTCCTCGTGCACCTCGACCTTTTCGCCCGGCAGGAACTCGCACGTGGCGGCGGTCACATCCTTGGGGATGTCGATCAGCACCGGACCCGGACGGCCGGACGAGGCGATGCGGAACGCGCTGCGGATGGTATCCGCCAGCTCCTCCACATGGCGCACCACGAAGTTGTGCTTGGTGACGGGCATGGTGATGCCGGCGATATAGACCTCCTGGAAGGAGTCCCGCCCGATCAGGCTGGTGCCCACGTTGCCCGTGATGGCGACCATCGGGATCGAATCCATATAGGCGGTCGCGATGCCGGTGACGAGGTTGGTCGCGCCCGGGCCCGAGGTCGCCAGACAAACGCCCACCCGCCCGGTCGCGCGGGCGTAGCCATCTGCTGCGTGGGCTGCGCCCTGCTCGTGTGATGTCAAGATATGTCGAATACGGTCACTATTTTTGTAAAGCGCGTCGTAGATATTGAGGACGGCACCACCCGGATAGCCGAAGATCGTATCGACCCCCTGCTCCACCAATGTCTCCACCAATATCTCAGAACCGTTCTTTACCATGCCGATCCGCCTCCTTTCGTCCTCTCTTTTTGAATCATAAAAAAATCCCTTGTCTCCTGACAAAGAGACAAAGGACGATCAGCTCTGCGGTACCACTCTTTTTGCCGCGCGGCGAACTGCCGACGCGACCACTCACTCGATCCCATAACGCAGATCACGCGGGACATCCTACTCAAGGCCCTATCGCACTCCGATTTCAGACATCCGGCTCACGGAGGACTTTCGCTCTTTCCTTCTCCCACCGTCTCGCACCGACCGACGGCTCTCTCCCAGAGATCCAGACGCTACTTTTCCGTTCATCGCCTATCGACTATATACAGCATGTATCTATCATTATAATGCCGTATCGATGGATTGTCAACAGTTTTTCTCATTTTTCATCCGACCCGCCGCGCGGCCGTATAGGGCGCGGCCAGACCGGGCAAACTACTGCTATCTTTATCCCGAGAAAGCGAGGCACGACTATGGCAGTCCCTTTGCTGCGCACCCTGCTCCTGTATATCGCGGTGATCGCCGCCGTGCGCCTGATGGGCAAGCGGCAGCTCGGCGAGCTCGACCCGGCCGAGCTGGTCGTGACCATCCTCGTTTCCGACCTGGCGGCCGTGCCCATGCAGGATCCCGGCATCCCGATGATCGCCGGTCTGGTGCCGATCGCCACGCTGGTCGCGCTCGAGATCCTGCTGAGCGGCGCCGCGCTCAAGAGCCGCCGATTTCGGCGGCTGCTCAACGGTCAGCCCGCCATCGTCATCCGCAGCGGACGGCTGGACATCCAAAAGCTGCGGCAGCTCCGCCTGACCACCGACGAGCTGATCGAAACGCTGCGCAAGCAGAACGTCGCCTCGGTGAGCGATGTCAAATACGGCGTGCTCGAGCCGGACGGCTCGCTCACCGTGATCCTCAAGCCGCCGCAGCAGCCGGTCACGGCCGAGATGCTGGGGCTGACGCCCAAGGACAGCGGTCTGCCGCTCGTCGTCGTCTCGGACGGTCAGCTCGTGCCGCGCTCGCTCGAGCTGCTGCATCTCGACCCGCGCGACATCGAGAACCGGCTGAAAAACCAGAGCGTGATGCTGTCCGACGTGTTCCTGATGACGCTGGACGACTGCGGCAACAGCTTTTTACAGAAAAAGGAGGGGCGGTGAGATGGGGCGGATCGTGACAGCGCTCGCGCTGTGCGCGCTGCTGATCGGCGGCAGCGTCTGGAGCGGCCGCGCGGTCGAGCACACGATCGACGCGGTGGTGGCCGACATCGAGCGCGGTGCGCTCACGCAGGCGTACTGCACTTGGGAGCAGGCGCAGACCCTGCTCGGCAGCCTGCTGCTGCACAGCGAGCTCGACCACGCCGACCGGCTGTTCGTCCGCGTGCTGGCCGAACGCGCACGCGGCACGGTGGACGATATGACGCCCGATCTGGCCGAGCTGATCGCCGAATTGCGCCAGCTCCCCGCGCTGGAACGGCCGAGCTGGAAGAACCTGCTATGAAGCACGTGCAAATATCTGCGTTTTTTGGCAAGATCGCTCTGGAATTTAGTGCGCATTTATGGTAATATAAAATAGTAAATGATATTTTATCCCATTAATGACGATGGATCCAGAAAGGACTGATCTTATGAACAACGCTGCTTACAAAAAGCTGGATTACAGCCTTTCGCTGCTCTCGACCGCGCAGGGCGGCAAAAACTACGGCTGCATCATCAATTCTCTGCACCAGGTCACGTCTTCGCGCCCGCCCAAATTCACGCTGTCGGTCAATAACGATTCCGCGACCTGCGCCGCGCTCAAGCAGAGCGGCGTCGCCGCCGTCACCCTGCTCGCGCAGGACGCGACCGACCGCATCATCAACGAGTTCGGCTACAAGTCCGGCCGTGCGGTGGATAAATTCGCGCAGTTCCCCTTCGAGACCGATGCACAGGGCTGCCCCTATCTGAAGGAAGGCATGGTCTCCCGCCTGAGCCTCAAGGTGGTCGAAACAGTCGCCATCGGCTCGTATACGCTGTTCATCTGCGACCTGCTCGACGCCGAGGAGCTGTCCAGCGGCGACTGCCTGACCATCAAATCGTTTGAAAAGCGCGAGCAGGACGTACCGCCCGTCGCGCCGGTCTATCACGAGCTGTCCGCCGATGCGGGCTGGAAGTGCACGGTATGCGGCTATGTGCGGATGGACGAGCAGATCCCGGATGATTTCATCTGCCCGATCTGCCGCGCCCCGCGCAGCAAGTTCGTCAAGCGCAGCGAAGCCTGATCGAAGCTCGGTCGGCTCCGATGCCCCGTCGCAAAAGAGCCTTATCGAAAAAAGCGCCTGCCGCAGTCCTCGCGGCAGGCGCTTTTCGTCTCACGGGAAGGGGTCGTTGCGCGTGGGGTCGCCAAAGCCCGTGCCGAACACGCCGCTCATGTCGGCCACCAGCACGAAGGCCGCCGGATCGACCGCGTCGATCGTGGCACGCACCCGATAGACCTCGGTCTTTGCACAGGCACACAGCAGGACGTGCCGCGCCGCGCCGGTATACACGCCTGTCGCGTGCAGCAGCGTCGCGCCGCAGCCGCAGCGTGCGGCGATCTGCGCCGCGACCGCCTGCCCTGCGCCGGTGATGACCATGACCAGCTTGTGGCCGCCCACGCCGCAGAGCAGCCGGTCGATCACCAGCGAGGTGACGGCCGCCGCCACCAGACCATAGAGCACGGCATCGACATCGCCGAACACCGGCCAGCCGAGCAGCACGACCACCACATCGAGCAGCAGCGTCAGCACGCCGATGGACAGCTGCGGCCGCCGGGCGCGGATCGCCAGCACCAGCAGGTCGATGCCGCCCGAGGACGAGCCCCGCCGGTAGAACAGCGCCAGCCCCGCGCCCAGCAGCGCCCCGGCGTATAGTGCCGCCAGCAGGCGGTCGCCGGTATAGACCGGCACGTGCGGGAACACGACATCGAGCAGCACGGTGCACACCACCATGCTGCGCACCGTCCGGCACAAAAACGCTCGCCCGATGCAGCGATAGCCGAGCAGCAGCAGGGGCACATTGAGCGCCAGCACGGTCAGGCCGACCGGCAGGCCGCATAGCTGCTCGACGAGCAGCGCCAGCCCGGACACGCCGCCCGGCGCGAAATCGCCCGCCTTGGCGAAGGTCTCCAGCCCCAGCGCATAAGCGACGCCGCCGATGCCGTCGCACAGCAGATCGACCGCCCGCCTCTCGTGTTTTTCCAGCGCCATCGCCCCCTTTCGCCTGCCGCGCACCGGCTGCGGCGCGGCGGATCTGTGTTCAGCTTGCCCCATCCGGCGGCGGTCTAGCCGCGCACAGACGAAAAAAACGTGCAGAGAGCCGCTCTCTGCACGTTTTTTGTCCCTTATTCGCCCTGCTTGGGCGGCTTGGGCAGCTTGCGCGACCCCTCGAACGAGTCCGCATGCACCCAGAACACCTCCGCGACCGACAGCGCCGCATCGGTATAGCGCCAGCCACCGCGCCCGGTCTGGTGCTGCATGATGATGTCGAACCCGCGCCTCTTTTGCTCGTTGTCCTGCGCGAACTCCACGCTGCCATAGCCCACCACCGAGGTGAACGCGAAGCTGTACCGGCAGGCGAGATCGCCCTCGCCGATCAGGCCGTCCTCGGTGTCCATCTCGAAGCACACGCGCGGATCGGCACGCAGCGCGTCGATCTTTTTGCCCTTGAGCCCGCTGTGGAAGTACAGCGTCAGCCCGTCCTCATCCCACGTATAGCCAAAATTGAGCGGGATCACATACGGTCCGCCGTCCGCCTGCATCGCCAAGCGGCAGACGCGGCACCGCTGCAAGATCGGTTCGATGTTCTCCCGTCCGGATACTTCTCTGTCTTTTCTGCGCATAGCCTGTTTCACCTCGAAAATAAGTATATCACGCACGCGCCGGCAGGGCAAGCCCTGTCCTGCGGCGGCACGTGCCCACAGCGCGACGCCCCCGCACGGCCGCAGATGCGCTGCCGCCGACGGGGGCGCCTTCCCTCCTGCCGCTCACGCGGTGCAGGAGCCGATCTCGTTTCAGGTATTGTGATCGGACACGTGGAACTGCTTGAGGTTGCCGATCTTGCGTGCGCGGATCTCCATCTCGGTGCACACATCGTCCAGTGACACCCCGCACTCGTTCATCATCACCATCATGTGATAGAACACATCGTTGATCTCGCCGATCAGCTCGGTCTTGTCGCCGTTCTTGGCGGCGATGATCGTCTCGGCGCACTCCTCGCCGACCTTTTTCAGGATCTTATCCAGTCCCTTCTCGAACAGGTAGCAGGTGTACGAGCCCTCCTGCGGCTCAGCCCTGCGCTGTGCGATCACAGACTCCATTTGCGTGAACGGATCCATTCGTCTTTCCTCCATTTCTATCCATTTCTATCTTTTTCTATCCTTCTAATCGCCGCGCCGCGTGACCAGCAGCACGATCACGGCCACCGCCACGACGCCCACCAGCGCGAGCGGCAGCAGCATGGTCAGCGCCATGTTCATCCCTCCGCCCTTTCCCACAGCGTGGTGAAAAAGCAGGTGCGGTTGCCCGTATGGCAGACCGACCCCTTGGGCGTGCCGACGTAGATCAGCGTATCATCGTCGCAGTCGGACAAGATCTTGCGGACGAAGATGAAATTGCCCGAGGTCTCGCCCTTGTTCCACAGCTTGCCGCGCGAACGCGAGAAGAACCACGCCGTGCCGGTTTCCATCGTCAGCCGCAGGGCTTCCTCGTTCGCGTAGCCCAGCATGAGCACCTCGCCGTTTCGCTCGTCCTGACAGACGACCGGGATCAGCGGCGCTTTGACGAAAAATTTCGATAACTCCATATTCATGACCTCACCGGGATGTTTTTTTCGCGCAGATGCGCCTTGACCTGTCCCACGGTCAGCTCGCCATAGTGGAACAGGCTGGCGGCGAGCGCCGCGTCGCAGCCGGTGCGCTCGAACACCTCGGAAAAGTGCGCCAGCGAGCCGCAGCCGCCCGAGGCGATCACCGGGATGCCGACCACGTCCACGACGGCCTGCGTCAGCGCGAGGTCGAAGCCCGACTTGGTGCCGTCCTTGTCCATCGAGGTCAGCAGGATCTCGCCTGCGCCCCGCTCATAGACCTCCTTCGCCCACGCGACCGCGTCGATGCCGGTCGGCGTGCGCCCACCGGCGACATAGACCTCGAAGCCCGAGGGCGTTTTGCCGGTCGCGCGGCCATCGATCGCGACCACGACGCACTGGCTGCCGTATTTGTCCGCCGCCGCGTCCACCAGACCGGGGTCGCGCACGGCCGCCGAGTTGACCGAGATCTTGTCCGCGCCCGCCCGCAGGATGTCGCGGAAATCGTCCACCGTGCGGATGCCGCCGCCCACCGTGACCGGTACGAACACCGAGCGGCAGGTGCGGCGCACCACGTCCGCGATCGTGTCGCGGCCATCGCTCGTGGCGGTGATGTCGAGAAAGACGATCTCGTCCGCGCCCTCCTGCGAGTAGAACCGCGCCAGCTCGACCGGGTCGCCTGCGTCCCGCAGGCCGACGAAGTTGACGCCCTTGACCACCCTGCCGTCCTTGACATCCAGACAGGGGATGATGCGTTTGGCTAACATAGCACGCGCCCCTTTCTCCGCCGCCCGCCGCTCACAGCGCGGCCTCGCGGATCGCCGCCGCCAGATCGAGCGTGCCGGTATACACCGCCCGTCCCGCGATCGCGCCCTCGATGCCCAGCTTTTTGAGCTGGCGGATGTCCTCGAGCGTGGACACGCCGCCCGATGCGACCAGTTTGCACGAGACCGACGCCCGCAGCGCGGCGAGCTGGTCGAAGTTGGGGCCGGCGAGCATCCCGTCCTTGTCGATGTCGGTGAAAATGATGTTTTTCACCCCGTAGGACTCCATCCGCTCGGCGAAGGAGATATAGTTCTCGCCGCTGTCGCCCAGCCAGCCATCGGTGCGCACGGTCTCCGAGCGGGCGTCCACGCCGATCACAATCTTGTCGCCATAGGTCTTGACCGCCTGCATGACGAACGCCGGGTCGCGCACCGCCGCCGAGCCGATGATGACGCGCGGCACGCCCAAACCGAGCACGGTCTCGACGTCCGCCATCGTGCGGATGCCGCCGCCCAGCTCGACCGTCGCGCCGGTCTCGCGGATCACGCGCTCGACCACGTCGTAATTGGCGTGGCCGCCGTCCTTGGCCGCATCGAGATCGACCATGTGGATCAGCGTCGCGCCGGCGGCCAAAAACCGCTGCGCGGTCTCCACCGCGTCCTCGGCTACTTTATGCACCGTGCCGTAGTCGCCCTTTTGCAGGCGCACACACTGGCCGGATTTGAGATCGATCGCAGGGATGACCTTCATTCTTCCACCTCCGTTAGTTTCGCAAAGTTTTTCAGCATCGTCAGCCCGACCTCCCCGCTCTTTTCCGGGTGGAACTGACAGCCGAACAGCTCGCCCCGCGCGACCATCGCGGGCACGCGGGCGCCATAGTCGGTCACAGCGGCGAGATCGTCCTCGACCGCCGGCTGCGCCATGAAGCTATGGACGAAATAGACATACGCGCCGCGATCCAGCCCGGCCGTCATCGCGTTCGGGCGCAGGATGTCGAGGGCGTTCCAGCCGATCTGCGGCAGCTTGAGCGCGGTCGGGATGCGCGTGATGTGTCCGGGCAGCAGCCCCAGCCCCGTGCAGGGGCGCACCTCGTCCGACGACTCGAACAGCATCTGCATCCCAAGGCAGATGCCGAGGAAGGGCTTTTCCCGCGCCGCGCGGCACACCGCATCGGTCAGCCCGGAGGCGTGCAGCGCGTCCATCGCATCCGGGAACGCGCCCACACCGGGCAAGATCACGCCCGACGCCCGCTCGATGTCGTCTGCGGTGGCCGCGACCTTGTTTGCATAGCCGAGATGATCGAGCGAGTTGTGCACGCTCATCAGATTGCCCGCGCCGTAATCTACGATCGCAATATAACTCATTTGCAGTCCTCTTTGCTCTTATATTTGCCTTACAGCACGCCCTTGGCCGACAGCACGCCGCCGCCCGTCTGCGCCACGGCCTGCCGCAGCGCCCGCGCCAGCGCCTTGAACAGCGCCTCGGTGATGTGGTGTGCATTGTCGCCATAGGGGCACTTCAGATGCAGGGTCAGCCCGGCGTTGACGCTGAGCGCCCGCATGAACTCGACCGTCAGGCAGGTGTCATACCCGCCGCACAGCGGCTGGGGCATGGGCGCATCGAACACCAGATACGGCCGCCCCGAGATGTCGAGCACGCACGAGCCGAGCGCCTCGTCCATCGGCACGAGCGCCTGTCCGAAACGCGCGATGCCCGCCTTGTCGCCCAGGCACTGGCTGAGCGCCTGTCCGAGCACGATGCCGCAGTCCTCCACCGTGTGGTGGCCGTCCACCTCGAGGTCGCCCTTGCAGGTGAGCGTCAGCCCGAAGCCGCTGTGCACGGCGAAGCTGTTGAGCATATGGTCGAAAAAGCCGATGCCGGTGTCGATCTGGCGCGCCCCGCCCGCCAGATCGAGGGCGAGGACGATGTCGGTCTCCTTGGTCGTGCGATGGATCTCAGCTCTTCTCATCCTGCTCCCCCTCTGCAAAGCGCACCGCGACCGCGTTGGCGTGTGCGTCCAGATGCTCGCTCTGCGCGAGCGCGATGATGTCCTGCGCGTAGCCCGCCAGCGCGTCGCGCGTGTACTCGATGATGCTGGTCTTTTTCAGGAAGGTATCGGTCGAGAGCGGCGAGAAGAACCGCGCCGTGCCCGAGGTCGGCAGCACGTGGCACGGCCCCGCCATATAGTCGCCCAGCGGCTCGGGCGCATAGCCCCCGAGGAAGATCGCGCCTGCGTTGTGCAGGTGGGGCAGCAGCTCACGCGGGGCGGCCGTCACGACCTCCAGATGCTCGGGCGCGACCACGTCGGCCATGCGGCACGCATCCAGCAGCTCGTCGAACACGATCGCGCAGCCATAGCTCGCCACGCTCTCGCGGATGATCTCCCAGCGCGGCAGCGCACGCGCCATGCGCTCCATCTCGCACGAGACGGCCTGCGCCTGCGCCATCGAATCGGTCAGCAGCACGGCCGAGGCCAGCCGGTCATGCTCGGCCTGCGAGAGCAGGTCGGCCGCCACCCACGTCGGGTCGGCGGTGTGGTCGGCGATGACCAGCACCTCGCTCGGCCCTGCGATCATATCGATGTCCACCGTGCCGAAGGCCAGCTTTTTGGCCGCCGCGACATAGGCGTTGCCCGGTCCGACGATCTTATCCACCTGCGGGATGATCCCCGCGCCATAGGTCAGCGCCGCGATCGCCTGCACGCCGCCCACGGCGATCACCTTGTCCACGCCGGCGATCTTGGCCGCGGCGAGCACCTCGCAGCTCATGTTCTCGGTCGGCGGCGTGACCATGATGAGCTCGCCCACGCCCGCGACCTTGGCCGGGATGGCGTTCATCAGCACGCTGGACGGATAGGCCGCCGTGCCGCCCGGCACATACAGCCCCACACGCGCCAGACCGCGCACGGTCTGCCCCAGCGTTTCGCCCGCGCTGCGCTGCCATTCCCAGCTTTTGACCAGCATCTGCTCATGATAGTCGCGGATGTTGGCCGCGGCCTTTTCCAGCGCCGCGATCAGCGCAGGCGGACAGGCGCGGTACGCCGCATCGAGCGCGGACGGCTCGACCACGTAGGGCGCTTTGCCGTCGAACCGCTCCGCATAGGCGCACACCGCCGGCCAGCCATTGGCCTGCACGTCGTCCATGATCGCGCGGACGGTCTGCTCGATGTCTCCACGAGCCGCCGCCGCGCGGGCTTTCATCTCGCGGATGACGGCCTGTTCGGCCTGTCCGTCCGCGCATACAGTTTTCAAAAACATTCTCACACCTCAATCGGGATCGGGTATCCGGCGCGGGGAGGCAGCGCGCGGCCGCCTCCCCTGCCCTTTCTATCATATCATGCTTCGAGCCCGCTTTCCAGCTCCGAAATGACCTTTTGCACGGCCGCCTTCTTGAGCTTGGCGCTGGCCAGATTGACGATCACGCGCGCCGAGATCGGCGCGACGTCCTCGATCACCTCGAGGCCGTTCTCCCGCAGCGTCGTGCCGGTCTCTACGATGTCCACGATCGCGTCCGCCAGCTCGAGCAGCGGCGCGAGCTCGACCGAGCCCTCGATCTTGATCGTCTCCACGTCCATATTCTTGCGGTTGAAGAACGCCTTGGTGACCGCCGGATACTTGGTGGCGATCACCGGGGTCTTGTAGCCGCCGTACACGTCCTTGCCCTTTTTGGTCGCCAGTGCGAAGCGGCATTTGCCAAAGCCCAGATCGACCATCTCGTAGAAGCTGCCGCCTTTTTCCATGATCGTGTCCTTGCCGACCACGCCCATGTCGCACACGCCGTGCTCGACATAGGTGATGACGTCCGCCGCCTTGGCCAGCACGATCTCGACCCCGGCATCGGGCAGCGTGAAGATCAGCTTGCGCGAGCCGGCCTCCAGCTCGGAGATGTCGTAGCCCGCAGCCTTGAGCAGCGCGAGCGTCTTTTTCTCCAGCCGCCCCTTGGTCAGCGCGATGCGCACGGTGTCGCGCCGGACGGCCGCCTCGGGATGCGCCGCGCCCTGCAAGCTCTCCGCGACCAGCTCGACATCGATACCGAAGCCGCCCGCCGGCATATCCTTGCCGAACTTGGCGCACAGCGCATTATAGCGCCCGCCGGACAAGATCGCCGCGCCTGCGCCGCCGATGTAGCCGCGGAACATGACACCGGTGTAATAGTCCATCTCGTGCACCAAGCCCAGATCGATCATGATGCGGCTGCCGTAGCCCGCCGCGTCCAGCGCCTGATACAGCCGCCGCAGATAGGCCACCGCGCCCAGTACGCGCACGTTGCCGGTGAGCGACTCGACCGCGTCTAGCACCTCCACCCCGCCAAAGAGCTGCGGCATGGCACGCAGCGCCCGCGCCGCCGTGCTCGACCCATAGGGCGCGAGCGCGTCGCCCAGCGCGGCGAACGATTTGTTCTCGATCAGGCGGCGGATGCCCTCGGCGGCCGCCGGCGCTGCGCCCAGCTCCTCGATCAGCGCCTTATAGATCTCGGCGTGGCCGAGCTCGATGCGGAAATGCTCGGCGCCCGTGCCGGTCAGCGCGTCGAAAGCGGCGGATAGGATGTCCTGATCGGCGGCGAGGCCGTCCACGCCGATCAGCTCGGCGCCGATCTGCAAAAATTCGCCCTTGTGGCCGTGGTCGCCCGAGACCGAGCGGAACACCTTCTGACTGTAAAACAGCCGCACCGGCAGGGCGGTGTCGTCCAGCCGGGTGGCTGCGATGCGGGCGATCGGCGTGGTATTATCCGGACGGGCGACACAGATGCGCCCCGACCGGTCGATGATCTTGAGCATATCCTCCTGATCGAGCTCGGGGTTGGCCTGCGCGAACACATCGTAATACTCCACAGCGGGGGTGATGATCTCGCTATAACCGCAGCTTTCGAGCGCGGTGCAGATGGCGCGTTCGGTCTGCCGCAGCGCGCGGCAGGAGGCGAACAGCAGGTCGCGCGTCCCCTCCGGGGTGGAAATACGAAAACGGTTCATCATGGTGATCTCCTTTATTGCTTTATCTTGTTAAAATAATACCATACCGAGCCGCTGCCTGTCAACCCCCGATCTGGCAGATGGGCATATCCCGGTCGGTGGGCGCGTCGCGCACGACCGCGCCCCGCCCCGCCGCGCCTGTCGCAGACCGCCCTTCGCGCTGTCGCCAAAGCAGCTCCAGTGCACGGTCTCAGCTACCGGGGTATCGCTCGACCAGCTCGACCACCTTGTCGAGAAAGCTCTCCTCGCCGAGCGTATTGAGCTTCCAGAACACGGCCTGACTGCCGCCCGATGTGATCGCGGTCAGGAACAGCTCGTTCCCTTGCCCGACGAGCGTCAGGCTCAGGCTGACGCGGTTGTTGCCCATATAGCTATACCGCTCGAACACGCGCACGGCCACGCGCACGCCGTTGGACGACCACTCGCTGCCGTCCTCATAGGAAGCCGACGCGCTGCCGTTCAGGATGCCGTCGAACAGATAGTCGTGAAAGGCTTTGAAATCGCCTACGAGCTTCTTTTGATACTTTGCCATATGCTTCGTCCTCCTTCCTTTCGCATCGGTATCAGCCGAACAGGCTGATCTGGGTGGTCTTGGGCATCGAGCCGAGCGCCCCGATCTGGTCGAGCAGCTCGATCACCGCCTTGGATGCCTTGGGACAGCGCACCGTCATCTCCTCCGCCGACAGGAACTTGCCGTTCGCACGCTCCTCCACGATGCTCTGCGCGGCCTGTTCGCCGATGCCGGGCATCGAGGTGAAGGGCGGGATCAGCCCGTTTTCGGTCACGATGAAATCGGTCGCATCCGAGGTATACACGTCCATCGGCGCAAAGACGAAGCCGCGCCGGTAGAACTCGTGGCACACCTCGAGCGTGGTCATCATTTCCTTTTCCGCCGCCGTGATCGTTTTTTCGCGATCCTTGAGCGTCAGTTCGCGCAGCTTGTCCTGCACGACCTTGTCGCCCTTGATCATGCAGGAGGCGTCGAAGCCCTTGGCGCGCACGGAAAAATACGCCGAATAGAACGCCAGCGGCCGGTGCACCTTGAACCACGCGATGCGGAACGCCATCATGACATAGGCCACCGCGTGCGCTTTGGGGAACATATATTTGATCTTTTTGCACGAATCGATGTACCAATCGGGCACCTGCTGCTCGATCATGGCCGCCTCCATCTCCTCGGTCAGCCCCTTGCCCTTACGCACGCTCTCCATGGTCTTGAACGCCAGCTTGGGCTGCACGCCCCGCAGGATCAGATAGTTCATGATGTCGTCACGGCAGCAGATGCAGCCGGACAGCGGGATCCCCTTGCGCACCAGCTCGGCCGCGTTGCCCAGCCATACGTCCGTGCCGTGCGACAGGCCGGAGATCGACACCAGCTCGGCGAAGGTCGCGGGCTTGGTCTCCTTGACCATGCCGCGCACGAACTTGGTGCCGAACTCGGGCACGGCCAGACAGCCGAGATCGCCCAAGATGGGGTCGGTGTCTGGGTCGTCGCCCGTGTATCGGAGCGCCTTGCACGAGTGGAACAGGCTCATGGTATCCGGGTCGTCGAGCGGGATCTGCTGCGCATCGACACCGGTCAGGTTTTCCAGATGCTTGATCATGGTCGGATCATCGTGCCCCAGCTCGTCCAGCTTGAGCAGGTTGGCGTCGATCGAGTGATACTCGAAGTGGGTGGTGATGATGTCCGAATCCGGGTCATCCGCCGGGTGCTGCA
>JAUNJI010000076.1 GCA_030533295.1 Eubacteriales bacterium | reverse complement strand
AAATTGGAAAATAGCTACCAGACAAATCTGCCATTATTTATAAAAATCTGCACTTTGCTATCCCTCCGCAGGCGAGAAAGCTCGCATCGGCCGGATCGCGGCCAAAAAAATAGCCGCTCTTTTGAAACCGAACGGTCAAAAGAACGACTATCAAAAACAGTGCAGGCAGGAGCCGGACGGCCGACGCCCCGCGCCCGCTTTCGGTCACTCCTCTTGCGGCGGAGCCTCCGGCGAAGGTGGCGCGACCGTGGCCAGCGGGTTTTTGGTCGCGGCTTCGCGCAGATTCCTATCCTCGATATGGGTGTAGATCATCGTGGTGCTCACATCGGTGTGGCCGAGGATGCTTTGCAGCGTGCGGATGTCCACACCATTTTGATACATCAGCGTCGCGGCGGTATGGCGCAGCTTGTGCGCCGAATATTTTTGCGTATCCAGCCCCGCCTGGCCGAGATGCTTTTTGACCAGCCATTTGACGGTCTGCACATTGATGCGGTTGCGGTTGCGGCTGATGAACAGCGCATCGCGGTCGCGCTCATGCGGCTGCAATCGCTTGGGCAGATACCGCTCGAGCGCGGCGCGGCACGCATCGTTCAGATAGACCGTGCGCTCCTTGGCGCCCTTGCCCAGCACGCGCACGGTATCGCCCTGAAAATCGGTCAGATCGAGCCCGACCAGCTCGGACACGCGCAGGCCGCAGTTGAGGAACAGCGTGAGGATGCAGTAATCCCGCTCGGCGTTCGCGCCCTGCACCGACTCGAGCAGGCGGATGCTGTCCTCAGTCGTCAGATAGACCGGCAGCGACTTACGGGTGGTGGGCGACTCCAGATAGCGGACCGGATCGACCTCGAGCAGGTGTTTCTTATTGGTCAGATAGCGAAAAAACGCGCGGATGGCCGACACCTTGCGGGCGCGTGAGGTACCGCTCAGGCCGTAGTCGGTGGTGACGCTGTTCTGCTGGGTCGGCCGTTCGCCGGCCATGTACTCCAGATAGTCATACACGTCGCTCAGCGTGATCGTGCGCAGGAATTCGATGTCCACATCGTCGATGGCGATCTTGTCCAACGGCAGATCGCGTGACACCAGTCCTTTGTTGCGCTTGAGCACCCGCAGGAACAAGCGCAGATCGAGATAATATTCGTGCGCCGTCTTGGCGGATTTGCCTTGTATGGTGGAGATGTAGGTCAGAAAATCGCGCAGCACGCGCGGCGCATCCTGCGCGTATAGCGACATCGGCTTATCCATCGCGTTTTTTGCCTCCTTCGTTCGGCGGATCGCCCGCCTTATCCGTTTTCCTTTCTTCTAGTATAGCACAGCGGAGCGCAAAAGTTAAGTCTGTACGGATGTGCCGCGATAGGATACGCCTGCCTTGCATTTCCATGCGCACCATCGTATAATGATTTCGATAAGACCGATGAAAAGAGGGATGTACGATGGAACGATTTCAGATCATGCTAGGCGACATCACCACTTGCGCGACAGATGCGATCGTCAATGCAGCCAACACGTCGCTGCTGGGCGGCGGCGGTGTGGATGGCGCGATCCACCGCGCAGCGGGTCCGGCGCTGCTGGAGGCGTGTCGTGCGCTCGGCGGCTGCCCGACCGGCGAGGCCAAAGCGACAGAAGCCTATCGCCTGCCCTGCCGGTATGTCATCCACACGGTCGGCCCGATATGG
This sequence comes from Eubacteriales bacterium, assembly GCA_030533295.1. GTDB lineage: Bacteria > Bacillota > Clostridia > Oscillospirales > Butyricicoccaceae > Agathobaculum. The sequence goes on along the minus strand of JAUNJI010000076.1, from coordinate 5,700 downwards.
CGGGGCGGGACGCGAGGAGAGGATGCGCTGCTCGCCCACTGCTATCGCGCTTCGCTCGCTATCGCCGCAGAGCTGGGCTGTCGCACGGTGGCCTTCCCCTCGATCAGCACGGGCGTGTACCACTTCCCGCTCGACCGCGCGGCGCGGATCGCGGTGGACACCATCCTATCCGAGCTACCGGCGCATCCTTCGATCGAACAGGTGTCGATGGTCTGCTTCGACCCCAAGACGCTGGCCGCTTATCAGGCGGCATACGCACGAACGGAGCATCCGTATGGCTAAACGCCCCGATCAAAAGCTCAAGCTGCTCTATCTGTATCGGATCTTGCTGCAAAAGACCGATGAGACGCACTTGCTCAGCGTGGAAGCGCTGCTCGCCGCGCTCGCACGATACGGGATCCAAGCCGAGCGCAAGAGCGTCTACTCGGACATCGAAGCCTTGCGGAGCGCCGGGGTGGAAGTACAGATCCAGCGCGGTCCGGGCGGCGGCTACTACATCGCCTCGCGCGATTTCGAGCTGCCCGAGCTCAAGCTGTTGGTCGATGCGATCGCGTGCGCTCGGTTCATCACCGAAAAAAAGTCCACCGAGCTGATCAAAAAGGTGGAATCGCTCGCGAGCGAGCCGCAGGCGCGTGCGCTGCAACGACAGGTATACGTGACCGATCGCGTCAAAACGATGAACGAGAGCATCTATTACAACGTCGATGCCCTACACACCGCGATCGCATCGGGCGTGCAGATCACCTTCCAGTATTTTGAATGGGTGCTCGACTTTTCCGCTGCGACGCACATCAGCAAGCGTTACCGCCACGACGGCGCACTGTATCAGGTCAGCCCGTGGGCCTTGACGTGGCAGCAGGAAAACTACTATCTGGTCGCCTATGAGCGGGCGTCGGATGCCATCCGCCACTACCGGGTGGATAAGATGGAGCATATCACGCTGACCGCGCAGCCGCGCGAGGGACGACGCTCGTTCCACGACCGTTTCAACATCGCCAGCTATTCGCGTAAGATGTTCGGGATGTTCTCCGGCGAGGAAAAGATCGTCCGCCTGCGGTGCGAGGCGCGGATCATCGGCGTGCTCTATGACCGCTTCGGCACCGAGTTGATGGTGCAGCCCGCCGAGCCCGGGTATTTCTTCACCAATGTCACCGTCGCGGTCAGCCCACAGTTCTTCTCTTGGGTGTTCGGCCTGAACGGCGCAGTGCGGATCGTCGCGCCCGAGGAGGTGCGCGCGGCCTTCCAGCGACAATTGTACGCGATGCTGGAATAAGTCCAGTTTATCGGACTCCTTTTTTGGTACGATAGGTACGATGAAAAAGGAGGACTGGATATGAGCTACTCGATCGAATATGTGAACGGACACATCGAGGTCTACGACGACACGGGCGCATTTCTGTTTTCCGCTGACACCAAGCAGGAGGCGCTGGAGGAGCTGAGCGCCGCCTGAGCGCACGGCCGTCCCCGAGACGCGACCATACCACAAAGACGAACGCCCGCAGCACGAGGCTGCGGGCGCTTTTTTTATCCGAACACGGTATCTGCATAATGCACGGTGGACATCGCATCGCGGGCATAACTGTCCGCGCCGATGGACTCTGCATAATCCTTGGTCAGCACGGCGCCGCCGACCACGATCTTGGCATCCGGCTTGACCTCGCGCAGCAGCCGGATCGTTTGCTCCATGCTGACGACCGTGGTGGTCATCAGGGCGCTCAGGCCGATGAGCTGCACCTGCTCACGCACAGCGGTCTCCGCGATCGTCTCCGGCGGCACGTCCTTGCCCAGATCGATCACCTGATACCCGTAATTCTCGAGCAGCACCTTGACGATGTTCTTGCCGATGTCGTGGATGTCGCCCTTGACCGTCGCGAGGATGACCTTGCCGCGCATCTCGCGCGGTGTGCCGCGCATCGCGTCCTTGACCACCTCGAACGCCGCTTTGGCGGCCTCCGCGCTCATCAGCAGCTGCGGCAGGAACACCTTTCCCTGCTCGAAGTCCTTGCCCACGCGGTCGAGCGCGGGGATCAGCGACCCATCGACCACCTCGAGCGGCGGCCGGTCTTGCAGCAACGCCTTAGCGGCCTCTACGGCGCGTTCGCGCAGGCCGCGCTCGACGCACTCGCTCAGCGATACGGTGCTCTCTGCGGCCGATGTCTGGGGCGCGGCCGGTCGATCGCCATAGGCCGCGATAAAGCCCGCGCACTGCGCGTCCTTGCCGGACAGCGCGAGAAAGGCGCGGTACGCCCGCATCATCCCATCGGCGTTGGGGTTGATGATCGCACAGGACAGCCCGTTTTGCATCGCCATCGTGAAGAAATGCGCGTTGATCGTCTCGCGTTGGGGCAGGCCGAACGAGATATTGGACACGCCGAGGATCGTGTGTCCGCCCAGCTCGTCCCGCACGCGGCGGAGCGTTTCCAACGTGACCAGCGCCGAGCCGCTGTCCGAGGAGATCGTCATCGCCAGTCCGTCGATCACGACATCCTCGGGCGGGATGCCGTAGGTCGCCGCTGTCTCATAGATGCGGCGGGCGATGCGCACACGTCCCTCGGCATCGTCCGGGATGCCGTCCTCGTCCAGCGTCAGACCGACGACCACGCCGCCATACTTGCGCACCAGCGGAAAAACCGCCTTCATGTTCTCCTGCTTGCCGTTGACCGAGTTGATCATCGGCTTGCCGTTATACAGGCGCAGGCCGCGCTCCATCGCCTCCGGGCTGGAGGTGTCGATCTGGAGCGGCAGCGCGAGCACGCTTTGCAGGCGAGTGACGACCTGCGCCATCATCGTCGGCTCGTCGAGCCCGGGCAGGCCGACGTTGACATCTAGGATGTGTGCGCCATTGTCCTCCTGCGCCAGTCCCTCGGCGAGGATGTATTCCATATTGTTCTCGCGCAGCGCGGCCTTGAATTTGCTTTTGCCGGTGGGGTTGATGCGCTCTCCGATGATGATCGGCGTGTCGCCGATCTCGACCGCCTGCGAGAAGGACGACACCACCGCCCGCCGCTTGCGCACCGGCGGGACGAATGGCAGCGACCGACAGACCGCGACCATCTTGCGGATATGCGCCGGGGTCGTGCCGCAGCAGCCCCCCAGCACATGGACGCCCTTTTGCGCGATCGTGCCCATCAGCGTGGCGAAGGTGTCCGCATCGATGTCGTACACCGTCCGGCCATCCTCACTGCGCGGCAAGCCTGCATTGGGATCGACGATCAGCGGCAGCGAGCTGACGGCGGCCAAACGCTCGACGATCGGCAGCATCTGCGCCGGGCCCAGACCGCAGTTGACGCCCAGCGCATCCACGCGCAGGCCCTCGAGCAGCGCGACGACCGAATCGACCGTGCCGCCGGTCAGCAATTTGCCCTTTTCATCGAAGATCACCGTCACCATCACCGGCAGCGTGCAATTTTCCTTGGCGGCGAGCACGGCGGCCTTGGCCTCGTAGCTGTCGCTCATCGTTTCGATCAGCACGAGATCGGCGCCCGCCGCCGCACCGACGCGCACCACCTCGCCGAACAGCTCGACCGCACGCTCGAACGGCAGGTCGCCCATGGGCTGGAGCAGTCGCCCGGTCGGGCCGATGTCCAGCGCGATGTAGGCATCCGGCCGCCCGGCCTGCCGCCGCGCCTCCTTGGCGTTCTCCACGCCCGCCTGCACGATCGCGGGCAGGTCATCCGGGAATTTGAGCGCGTTCGCGCCAAAGGTATTGGTGCAGATGATGTCGCTGCCCGCCTCCAGATAGGCGCGGTGCACCGCGACCAGCTCCTCGGGGCGGGTCAGGTTCCATGTTTCGGGCAACTCGCCCGCAGCCAGACCGCGCTCCTGCAAGAGCGTGCCTGTGCCGCCGTCAAAAAATAACCATTCTTTGCCCAGTCGTTCCTTGATCCCCATCTCGTTTATCTCCTGAATGCACAATCTAGTTTATCACACGCTTCACAGCCCTGCCGGTGGCACGGCTGCGGCGTTTCGGACAGGCCGATCACGGCTGTGACCGATTTGATCGGCGCGAGCAGACAGCTCTCGGTCACGGTCAGGCCGATGCGGCGCGGTGTATCGAGCAGGTGGCACAGATCGCGCTGGTGCTCGATAGCGAGATCGCCGTAACCCGGGCTAAAGCGCGGGCGGCAATACAGTCCTTCCTGCGCGGCCGCCTGCCGGATGGTGTCGTTCACCTCGTCGCAGCAGTGCTCGACCATCGCCGCCGCCACGGCTTGACACAGCACCGCATCGCTCACGCGCACCGCGCTGGCGCGGGCGATCAGGCGATCGACCCCCACGCCGAGCGTGACCGCCATCAGGTGGATGCGCGTGCAGCCCTTGAGCGTGCGTGCGAGGTTTTTGCTGTGCATGGTCACGCCGCCGAACGCGACCGTGTCCGCCGCCGGATGCGCCAGATCGAACGCCCGGTCGATCGACCGCGGCTGTGCGACCTGTTGCAGTTCTGCTGCGCAGCGCTCCAGCCGGTCTAAGACCGCCGCATCGGGCGGTGCACCGCGATAACCGAGGTAGCGCAGCGCCTCGGCGCGGTCGAACGCGATCATCGCAGGATCGCCGACAGGCTGGACTGGATGCCTGCGGCGATCTCGGGCTTGTTCATCGAGTAGACGTGGATGTGCTCGACGCCGTTCGCGATCAGATCGATGATCTGCTCGGTCGCGTAGATCACGCCCGCCTGCTTCATGGCCGCCGGGTCGTCGCCAAAGCGATCGACGATCGCCTTGAAGCGCTCGGGCAGATAGGTCCCGGACATCGCCGTGATGCGCCGGATCTGCTTGACGTTGGTCACCGGCATGATGCCGGCCACGACCGGCACGGTGATGCCCTGTTCGCGGATACGGTAGAGAAAGTTATATAGGATATTGTTGTCGAAAAACATCTGCGTGGTCAGGAAGTCGCAGCCGGCCTCCACCTTTTCCTTGAGATAGCGGATGTCCTCGGTCTTGCTCGCCGCCTCGACGTGTCCTTCGGGATAGCACGCGCCGCCCACGCAGAAATCGCCCTGCGCCTTGATGTCGCGCACCAGCTCGGCTGCGTAATGGTATTCGTTCACAGGCGCACCGCCCGCCGGGATGTCGCCGCGCAGCGCGAGCACGTTCTGGATGCCGTGCTGCTGGAGCCGCTCCACCATCGAGGACACGTGCGCCCGCGTGGACGATACGCAGGTCAGATGCGCGAGCACGGGCACGTTATATTTTTCCCGCAGCGCCGATGCGATCTGCACGGTGTGTTCGCTCGTGCCGCCGCCTGCGCCGTAGGTCACGCTCATGAAGTCCGGCCGCAGCGCCGCGATCTCCTGCGTGGCCTGCGCGACCGACTCATAGCTACTGCTGGTCTTGGGTGGGAACACCTCAAAGGACAGTGTCACCCGCCCCGGTCGGAATAACTCTGTGATCTTCATTCTTCTGCTCTCCTGTTCGTGCGTTTGGTCTAGTATAGCACAGATCGGCCGGTGATTTCTACCATTTCCGACAAAAAAACTTCGTTATCCGCGGCCTGTCTCGTCGTTCTGCCCAGCGAGAGCGGGCGTGAGGGTCGCGCATCTGATTTATACATTAGATGAATACTTATACTATACCGATACGAGCGATAGCCGCTGCCGACTTTTCGCTCATCAGCGAGTATACAGTTCGTAATATCTTCTCGGGTCGCTGTATTTTGCTATATTCACAGAATGAATATTTATGCTTTCGTGTCCCAAAC
>JAUNJI010000075.1 GCA_030533295.1 Eubacteriales bacterium | reverse complement strand
CTCAAAATCCACCGCTGGCGACAGCGTACCGGTTCGAGTCCGGTCACCGGCACCATGCCGCCGCGAACGAAAGATCGTTCGCGGCGGCTTTTTTCGTGGGCAGGGCAGGCGAACTGCCAACACGCCCCGTGCGGTCTGCCCGTGCCGCTGCCGCGCCATATCGCCCCAAAATGAGCATATTTTCAGCAGATCTTGCAATATTTTCCAAAATTTCTGGAAAATAGTGCATTTTTTTATCGAATTTTAACTGCCACTCCTATTTACAATCAGAAGATGTCAGTATATAATAGTACCATAAGGATAGTAAGGAAGTGGTCATACTATGCGTCAAGCGGTCGTTCCGGCGCATTATCTTCAGATCGCATTGGATCTGGCCAGACGGATCGCCAAGGGCGAGCTGCCGGAGGGCAGCCGGATCTATGGCCGATCGGTCATGGCGTCCGAGTACAACGTGTCGCCGGAGACCGTCCGCCGGGCGCTGCGCCTGCTGGCCGATATGAAGGTGGTCGAGGTCAGGCCGCAGAGCGGCGCTGTCGTCCTGTCCGCCGATTGTGCGCGGCGCTATATCGCGAATTTCGAGGAGGACTCGGACGTTCGCCTGCTGCGCACGCAGCTCAAGCAGCTGATGGCCGAATATGACGATCTGCACCGCCGCCTGACCGATACGGTCACGGCACTGATGCAGGGGCGCGGGATGTTCGCCCCGGCCAGTGAGCCATTTCCCAATTATGAGCTCCCGATCCCCGCAGACTCTGCCCTCATCGGCAAGAGCATCGGTGCGCTGCACTTCTGGAGCACCACCGGCGCCACCATCGTGGCGATCCGGCGGGGGCGGACGACGATCCTTTCGCCCGGTCCGTATGCCGAGCTGTATGCAGGCGACGTGATCGTTTTCGTCGGCAATGCGGCTGCGGCCGAGGCAGCACATCATTTGGTCACGACAAAGGAGGTAAAATGATCCAATTTGAACACGTGCGAAAAAGCTACGGAAAAACAGCCATCCTCAAAGACCTGAACTTCACCATCCCAGACGGGCAGTTCGTCGTGCTGATCGGTCCTTCCGGCTGCGGAAAGACCACGACGCTCAAGACGATCAACCGCCTGATCGACATCGATTCCGGCAAGATCTCCATCGACGGCAAGGACATCCGCTCGACGGACAAGGTCGAACTGCGCCGGCATATCGGTTATGTGATCCAGCAGATCGGCCTGTTCCCCAATATGACGGTGGCGCAGAACATCTGCGTGGTGCCCAAGCTGCTCAAATATGACAAGGCCAAGTGCGATGCGATCGTGCAGGATATGCTCAAGCTGGTCAATATGGAGCGGTATGCGGACAAATACCCCTCGGAGCTCTCCGGCGGGCAGCAGCAGCGCATCGGCGTGCTGCGTGCGCTGGCGGCCTCGCCCCCGATCGTGCTGATGGACGAGCCCTTCGGCGCGCTCGACCCCATGACGCGCGAGACCTTGCAGGACGAGGTGCGCAACATCCAGCAAAAGCTCAACAAGACGATCATCTTCGTCACCCATGATATGGACGAGGCGCTCAAGATGGCCGACATCATCATCTTCATGAACAGCGGCGAGATCGTCCAGATGGCCTCGCCCGAGGAGATGCTCGAGCACCCGGCCACCGAGCAGGTCTGCGCCTTTCTCGGCAAGCGCACGTCGGAGAACACCGTGCCCTCGCAGGTGGAGCAGTTCATGCGCACCAACCTCATCACCGTCAAGAAGAACCGCGGCGTCAAGGAATGTGCCTCGCGCATGGCGCGCGGCAACGTCGATACGCTGCTGGTCACGGACGAGCAGGGGCGCTATGCGGGCACGGTCTCGATCGGCGACATCCGCCGGTGGGGACGCGAGCTGACCAGCATCGAGCCGATCGTCCGCCAGACGGCGCGCGTCGTCCGGGTGGGCGAGGATGCCCGCGAGAGCTTCGACTATCTGCTGGAATCCGGCGCGGATTACGTGGTGGTGCTCAATGAGGACGACAGCATCGCAGGTATCGTCACCAAGACCAGCGTGGCGCGGTCGGTCGCAGAGAACCTGTGGGGTGACGGCACGTGAGGGAATTGTTCGATCTGTACGGTGCCATGTTAGGCAACGCCATCCTCGTCCACACGGGCTATGTCGTCGCCTCGGTCGCGATCGGCTTCGTGCTGGGGATGGTGCTGGGCGTGCTGCTCTCGCGGATCCCGCAGTGGTCGTCGGTCATCCTGCCGATCGTGTCGGTGTTCCAGACCATCCCGGGCCTGGTGTTCATCGGCCTGCTGTATCTGTGGCTGGATATGCAGCCCGCGACGGTGATCATCGCCCTGTCGATCTACGCCATGTTCCCGGTGCTCAAAAACACCTATACCGGCATTTTGGGCGTCGAGGGCAAATACATCGAGGCCGCCAAGGGCTGCGGGCTGTCGCGGCTGCAAACGTTGTTCAAGGTCGAGCTGCCGCTGGCGATGCCGACGATCATCGCCGGTCTGCGCATGGCCGCGGTCTATACCGTGTCGTGGGCGGTGCTGGCTGCGATGATCGGTCTGGGCGGTCTGGGCGATTTCATCTATCAGGGCACCTCGGCCAATAACGATACGCTGATCCTGATCGGCGCGATCCCGGCGGCGATCTTGGCCGTCGTGATCGGCTCGCTGATCGATCTGCTGCAAAAGAAGGTCACGCCCCGTGGTATGCAGAAGGGGGTGGATCGATGACTTGGTCGTTGGTGATGGAGCACCTGTTCATCGTGCTGGCCTCCAGCCTGCTCTCGATCTGTATCGGTCTGCCGCTCGGCCTGTTGGCCTATGCCGTGCCGAAGGCACGGGCGGTGATCTTGCGCGTGGTCGATCTGTTGCAGACCGTCCCGGCGCTGGCGTTGCTGGGCATCATCATGGTGTTCATCGGCGCGGGCAAGGCCACGGTCATCACGGGCATCACGCTGTATTCGCTGCTGCCGATCGTGCGCAACACCTGTCTGGGCTTGCAGGAGGTGCCGGCCGGGATCAAGGAGGCCGCGCGGGGCATGGGCATGAGCACGCTCTACCGGCTGCTGCGGGTGGAGTTCCCGCTGGCCTTCCCCACGGTGTTCACCGGCATCCGCATCGCGGTGGTCAATGCCATCGGCACGGCGGTGTTCGCGGCCTTCGTCGGCGGCGGCGGTCTGGGCGGTATCATCAACCGCGGCATCCGTGTGCAGGACATGGGGCTGATCCTCGGGGCGACAGGTGCGCTGATGGTCATCGCCATCCTGCTGGACACGCTGCTCAGCTGGGTGGAAAAGCAGATGTATACGGCGCACCGGCGCACGCTCAAGCTGGGCGTGTTCACGGCGGCGATCCTGCTGCTGTTCGTCGCTCTGCTGCCGTATGGGATGTCGCGCGGCGATGATGACGCGCTGATCCTCTATGAAGGCGACTATTCGGAGACCCAGATCATGCACCACATGATCAAGATGCTGGTCGAGGATCAGAGCGATCTGGAGGTCGTCATCAAGGATCAGATGTCGCAGGTCAATAACTTCAAGTCGCTCATCGGCGACGATCACACCTGTGATATGATGATCTCGTACGACGGCACGCTGCTGACGACGTTCCTGCATCTCGATCCCTCCGACGTGGAGGAGGGGAGCTCGATCTATGAGCTGGCCAACCAAGTCGCCGGCGAGCGGCACGGCCTGCGCCTGCTGAAAAAGTTGGGCTTCGACAACACTTATGCGATCGCGGTGCCGGAGACCGTGGCCGAGGAGTACGGGCTGGAGACCATCAGCGATCTCGTCCCGGTGGCCGATCAGTTGGTCTTTGGCGCCGAGCACGAGTTCTTCCCGCAGGAGGGCACGGTCAAGTTCGTCCCCTTCGTCGAGTTCTACGACCTGCATTTCAAGGACGTGGTATCGGTGGATATGAGCCTCAAATACGCGGCGGCCGAAAAGGGCAGCTTTGACGTGACCGAGGTCTATGCGACCGACGGCCTCAACCGCAAGGCGGGGCTCAAGATCCTCGAGGACGACCGGCACTTCTTCCCCGAATACAACGGCGCATACCTCGTGCGCGAGGATACGCTGGAGAAATTCGCCGATGTCATCGATCTGGAAGCGGTCTTGGATCAGCTGGCCGGTAAGATCTCCAATGACGACATGATGGAGATGACCTATCAGGTGGACGTGATGGGTCGCACGGTGGATGAGGTCGCAGAGGAATTTTTGCGGGGCTTGGGTCTGCTCAGTGGGGCAGACGCGGCGGATACCGCGGCCTGAGACCCTGCTGTGCAGGGCGGTCGCACAGTGACCGAAACGATATAACGAAGGCCGACGCAGTTCGCTGCGCCGGCCTTCGCCGATAAAAAAAGGCTGCCGGATGGCAGCCTTTTTCGCTTTAGTGTTTGGCGGTGCGCTTTTGGGAGAGCTCCGCGACCGCCGTGTAGAGCACATCGGTCGAGGAGTTGATCGCGGTCTCGCAGGAGTCCTGGATCACGCCGACGATGAAGCCGACGCCCACGACCTGCATCGCGACATCGTTCGGGATGCCGAACAAGCTGCACGCCAGCGGTACCAGCAGCAGCGAGCCGCCCGCCACGCCGGATGCGCCGCACGCGCTGATCGCGCTGAGCAGGCTCAGCACCAGCGCAGACGCCATATCCACTTGGATGCCCAGCGTGTGCGCCGCCGCGAGCGACAAGATCGAGATCGTGACCGCTGCGCCGCCCATGTTGATGGTCGCGCCGAGCGGGATGGACACCGAGTACGTATCCTCGTCCAGCCCCAGCTCCTCGCACAGGCGCATATTGACCGGGATGTTGGCCGCCGAGCTGCGGGTGAAAAAGGCGGTGATGCCGCTGTCCTTGAGGCACTTGAGCACCAGCGGATAGGGGTTGCGGCGGATGCCGATAAAGACGATGATCGGGTTGACGACGAACGCCACGAACAGCATACAGCCGACCAGCAGCAGGATCAGCTTGCCATAGCTGAGCAGCGAATCGATGCCCTGCGTCGAGATCGTGGTGAACACCAGACCGAGCACGCCGAAGGGCGCGAAGGAGATGATTCAGCGCACGATCTGCGAGACCGCGTCGGACAGCTGCTCGATCACGTTCTTGGTCGTCTCGGAGGCGTTGCGCAGCGCGATGCCGAGCAGCACCGCCCAAGCGAGGATGCCGATATAGTTGGCGCTCGCCAGTGCGTCGATCGGGTTGGAGACCAGCTTGAGCATCAGCGTCTGCAAGACCTCACCGATGCCGCCGGGCGGCACGGTATCGACCGTGCTCTCGGCCAGCGTCAGCGTGATCGGGAACAGGAAGCTGGCCACGACGGCCACGCAGCCCGCCAGAAAGGTGCCGAGCAGGTACAGGAAGATGACGCGCTTCATGTTGGTCTGCGCGCCCTCCCGGTGGCGGGACAGGGCGCTCATGACGAGGAACAGCACGAGCAGCGGCGCGACCGATTTGAGCGCGCCCACGAACAGCTGTCCCAGCAGGGACAAGGCCGTGGCCTGCGGCACGACCAGACCGAGCACGATACCGACGAGCAGACCGCAGACGATCCGCTTGACCAGACTGAGCGCGTTCCATTTTTTCAATAGATCCTTCATGGTTTCCTCTTCTCTCTATACAGTATTTGTCTAGTATAGCACATTTCGCGCGAAGAAGGAACAGCGAGCGGCAAAAATCATCGGATAAAAGCGTATTTTTCCGCCACGCCGCGCCGCCGCTGCCGAAAGGAGCCGTTTTGAGGCGGACGATACGCGGCCGCCGCGCGCACGAAAGGTTGCAAAACCCGGACAGATGGTGTATGATCGATAAGACCCGATGGAAAGGAGAGACAGACCCATGCATGATGCTCTGACCGCACAGGACATCGCCATGATGCAGCAGGAGCTCGACCACCGCCGCCTCACGCTCATGCCCGAGCTGATCGAGGAGGTCAAGCGCACCCGTGCCTTTGGCGACCTGAGCGAAAATTTTGAATACAAGGCGGCCAAGCAGGCGCAAAACCGCAACCGCAGCCGCATCCGCTATCTGGAGCGCATGATCAAGTCGGCGCGCGTGATCGAAGATCGCGCCGCCGCCGACGAGGTCGGCCTGTTCGACCGGGTGGCGCTGTACTTCGTCGAGGACGAGGAGACCGAGACGATCGAGGTCGTCACCACCGTGCGCTGCGACCCGCTGCAAGGGAGGATCAGCCGCGAAGCGCCGCTGGGCAAGGCCGTGCTCGGGCGCAAGGTGGGCAACCGCGTATCGGTCGCCACCGAGGAGGGCGACCGGTACACGGTCGAGATCCGCGCGATCGAAAAAAGGCAGGACGACGGCAGCGGCACGATCCTATGACCGCGTGCGCGAACGAAAAGGGCGAAGGCCGTTCAACGGTGCCTTCGCCCTTTTTGGTATGTCTCGATCGGGGCGGTGCGCCCGATCGGTCGTGGTCAGGATGCGGCCTCACCAGATCGCCAGCAGGTGCTGCAAGGACAGCGTGACCGCGGTGATCCCGATCCAGCAGCAGGCGCCCAGCAGCAGCGGCCGGGAGCCGGTCTTGATCAGCTTGACGACGTTGGTGTTCAGCCCGATCGCGGCCATCGCGAGGATGATGCAGAACTTGCTCAGCGACTTGAGCGGCGCGAACACGGTCGTGGGCACGCCGAAGGAGGTGGCCACGGTCGTCAGCAGCGAAGCGAGGACGAAATACAGGATGAACATCGGGAAGATCGAGCCGCGCTTGACCGACTGCTCGCCGCCGTTTTTGCGCGAGCGGATGAACGCCAGCGCGAGCGTGATGGGGATGATGGCCAGCGTGCGGGTCAGCTTGACCGTCACGGCCTTATCCAGCGTCGCCGTGCCCAGTCCGTAGAGCGAGTCCCACGTGGACGCCGCCGCCGTGACGGACGAGGTATCGTTGATCGCCGTGCCGGCGAAGATGCCGAAGGCCTCGCCATCGACGGTCGAGAACCCCAGCAGCCCGCCCAGCGTGGGGAAGAGCAGCGCGGCGAGCATATTGAAGAAGAAGATGACCGAGATGGAGCGCGCCACCTCCTCGTCATCCGCGTCGATCACCGGCGCGGTGGCCGCGATCGCCGAGCCGCCGCAGATGGACGAGCCGACGCCGACCAAGATGGCGGTCTTGTCCGGCACGCACAGCAGCTTGCGCATGACGAACGCGATGATCAGCGAGGTGCTGATCGTGCCGAGGATGATGGGTAGCGACCGCTTACCGGTCTCGAGCACGACGGACAGGTCGAGCCCGAAGCCGAGCAGCACGACGGCCGCTTGCAGGATCTTTTTGGACGTGAACGCGATGCCGTCCTGCAAGGCCGAGCGGTCACGGATCAGCAGCGTGAGCACCATGCCGGCCAAGATCGCGAACACGGGTCCGCCCACGATGGGGAACCGTTCCCCCAAAAACCAGCACGGGAC
>JAUNJI010000074.1 GCA_030533295.1 Eubacteriales bacterium | reverse complement strand
CATGCTTTCGGTGCTTTTTCGTCGGGAAATGGTGTGTTTTGGGGCAAAATACGCGGTCAGATCTCGTTGATGTCGATCATCTCGCAGTTTTCGAGCTTGATGTCGCCCTCGAGGCAGCGCAGCAGCGCCGAGGCCGTGTCGATCGAGGTCAGGCAGGGGATCGCCCGCTCGACCGCCGTGCGGCGGATGTGCACCGAGCCCAGCTCGGGGTGGCGTCCCTTGACCGAGGTGGCGATCACGTAATCGATCTTGCCGGACTCGATCAGGTCGATGATGTTGGGCGAGGGCTCGTCCACGTTGCGGATCGCGTTCGTCGCGACCATGTGGCGGTTGAGCACGTTGGCCGTGCCGCTGGTGGCATAGATGTCGAAGCCCAGCGACTCGAAGCGCTCGCCGATGCGGATCGCCTCCTGCTTATCCGAATCGCGCACCGAGATCAGCACCGCGCCCTTTTTCTTCATCTGGAAGCCCGCGCCGATCAAGCCCTTGAGCAGCGCCGCGCGGAAGCTGGTGGACACGCCCAGCACCTCGCCCGTCGATTTCATCTCGGGCCCCAGCTGGGTGTCCAGATCGCGCAGCTTCTGGAAGGAGAACACCGGCACCTTGACGGCGTAGTGGTCGCTCTCCGGGTGCAGGCCGGTGCCGCAGCCCATATCGCGCAGCTTTTCGCCGAACATACAGCGCGTGGCCAGATCGACCATGGGCACGCCCGTCACCTTGGAGATATAGGGCACGGTGCGCGACGAGCGCGGGTTGACCTCGATCACGTAGATCTCGTCGTTATACAGCACGAACTGGATGTTGACCAGACCGAGCACGGCGAGGTTTTTGGCCAGCGCCTCGGTATAGCGGATGATCGTATCCTTGTGCTTTTGCTCGATGTTGATCGAGGGGTAGATCGAGATCGAGTCGCCCGAGTGCACGCCCGCCCGCTCGAAGTGCTCCATGATGCCGGGGATCAGGATGTCGTCGCCATCGCAGATGGCATCGACCTCGATCTCGCGTCCCATCATGTATTTATCGACCAGCACCGGGTTTTCGACCTTGTTGCGCGAGATGACCTGCATGAACTCGCGCACGTCCTCCTCCTTATAGGCGATCTCCATGCCCTGTCCGCCCAGCACATAGGACGGGCGCACGAGCACGGGATAGCCCAGCGCGTCGGCGGCGGCGACGGCCTGCTCCTCGGTCATGACCGTGTGGCCGGCCGGGCGCGGGATGCCGCATTTTTCCAAGATCACGTCGAACTTCTCGCGATCCTCGGCCGCGTCGATGCTCCATGCCGGCGTGCCCAAGATCGGCACGCCCAGCTTTTCGATGTGGGCGGCCAGATTGATCGCGGTCTGTCCGCCGAACTGCACGATCGCGGCGTCCGGCTGCTCGGCCGCGACCACGCCGGTCACGTCCTCGGGCGTCAGCGGCTCGAAATACAGGCGGTCGGCGGTGTCGAAGTCGGTGGACACGGTCTCCGGGTTGTTGTTGATGATGACGGTCTCGCAGCCCAGCTGTTGCAGCGCCCAGACGGCGTGCACCGAGCAATAGTCGAACTCGATGCCCTGCCCGATGCGGATCGGGCCCGAGCCCAGCACGAGCACCTTCTTTTTGCCCGAGGCGGGCTTGACCTCGCTCTCCTCGTCATAGGTGGAGTAGTAATAGGGGGTCTCGGCCTCGAACTCGGCGGCGCAGGTATCGACCATCTTATAGACCGGCAGGCGCTTGACGGCCGCAATATCCTTGCCCGACAGCTGCTCGATCGTCTGATCGAGAAAGCCCATCTTTTTCGCCCGCAGATAGAGCGCCTCATCCACCGTATCGGCGGCGGCCAGCGCCTTTTCGGTGTCGATGATGTTCTGGAACTTGTGCAGGAAGAAGGTGTCCATCGTCGTGACCTCGTGGATCTCGTCGATGGTCATGATCTGGCGGCGCAGCGCCTCGCAGATGTGGAACAGGCGCTGGTCGTCCGTGCGGGACACGCCCTTGCGGATCTCGGCGTCGCTCTGCTGCTGGATGCGGGGCACGATCATGCTGTCGAGCTTGATCTCGCAGCCGCGCACGGCCTTCATCAGCGCGCCCTCGAAGCTGTTGTCGATCGCCATGACCTCGCCGGTGGCCTTCATCTGGGTGCCCAGCGTGTTATCGGCATACACGAACTTGTCGAACGGCCAGCGCGGGAACTTGACCACGCAGTAGTCGATCGTCGGCTCGAAGCACGCCTTGGTCTTTTTGGTGACGGCGTTATCGATCTCGTCCAGCCCGTAGCCGACCGCGATCTTGGCCGTCACCTTGGCGATCGGGTAGCCGGTGGCCTTGGAGGCCAGCGCCGACGAGCGCGACACGCGGGGGTTGACCTCGATCACGGCATACTCGAAGGACGAGGGATGCAGCGCGAACTGCACGTTGCAGCCGCCCTCGATCCCCAGCTCGGTGATGATATTGAGCGCCGAGGTGCGCAGCATCTGGTATTCCTTGTCGCACAGCGTCTGGCTGGGCGCGACGACGACCGAATCGCCCGTGTGCACGCCGACCGGATCGACGTTTTCCATGTTGCAGATGGTGATCGCGTTGCCCTTATGGTCGCGCATGACCTCGTACTCGATCTCTTTCCAGCCGGTGATGCACTTTTCGACCAGGATCTCATCGACGCGGGAGTGCATGATGCCGCTCGCGGCGATCTCGCGCAGCTCGTCCCACGTATAGGCGATGCCGCCGCCCGTGCCGCCGAGCGTGTACGCCGGGCGGATGATGACCGGCAGGCCGATCTCGCGGGTGAAGTCCACCGCATCCTCGACCGTGTGCACGACCTTGGAGGCGATCACCGGCTCGCCGATCTTTTCCATCGTGTCCTTGAACATCTGGCGATCCTCGGCCTTGGCGATCGTGTCGGGCTTGGCGCCGAGCAGCTTGACGCCGTAGCGGTCGAGAAAGCCGCTCTCGCACAGCTCCATCGCCAGATTGAGGCCGGTCTGGCCGCCGAGGTTGGGCAGCAGCGAGTCCGGGCGCTCCTTTTTGATGATCGCCTGCACGGCCTCGACCGTCATCGGCTCGATATATACCTTGTCCGCCATGGCCTTGTCGGTCATGATCGTCGCCGGGTTGGAGTTGACCAGCACGACCTCCAGCCCCTCCTCGCGCAGCGCACGACAGGCCTGCGTGCCCGCATAGTCGAACTCGGCGGCCTGCCCGATGACGATCGGCCCCGAGCCCAGCACCATGACCTTGTGTATATCCTTACGAAGCGGCATTACTGCGTGCCCCCTTTCGCCTGCTGCATATTTTCGATGAATTTATCGAACAAATAGGAGGTGTCCATCGGCCCCGGGCACACCTCGGGATGATATTGCACGGTGAACACCGGCCGGCTGCGGTGCTCGATGCCCTCGACCGTGCCATCGTTGAGGTTGACATAGCGCACGCGGGCGACGGCCGGATCGACGCTGTCCCCGACGACGGCGTAGCCGTGGTTCTGGCTGGTGATGTAGGTGCGATCCTCATCGAGATCCTTGACCGGGTGGTTGACGCCGCGGTGGCCGTACTTGAGCTTTTCGGTCTGCGCCCCGATCGCGAGGCTCAGCAGCTGATGCCCCAGGCAGATGCCGAAGATCGGCATACCGGACGCCAGCAGGCGCCGGAGGTTTTGCACGATCGTGACGTTTTCGGCCGGGTCGCCGGGACCGTTGGACAGCATGACGCCGTCATACCGGCCGATCACGTCCTCGGGCGCGGTCAGCGCGGGCAGGATCGTCACCTCGCAGCCCCGGCGCTGCAATTCGCGCTCGATGTTATACTTGACACCGTAATCATACAGCGCGACGCGGTAGCGCTGCGTGCCCTCGGCCGGGCAGACCGTGGGCGCGGCGCAAGTGACCGACTGCACCGCGTCCTTGACGACATAATGCTGCATGGCGGCGATCGTCTGCTCGTCCGGCTCATAGCCCTCGGTGTAGATCACGCCGTTCATCACGCCCGCGTTGCGCAGCTTGCGGGTCAGGCGGCGGGTATCGATCCCCGCCAGACCGACCACCTTTTGCTCCTTGAGATAGGCATCGAGCGTCAGCTTGCACCGCCAGTTGGACGGATGCTCGGCGATCTCGCGCATGATGAAGCCGGACACCCAGCTCTTGCGCGACTCATGATCGTCGAAATTGATGCCATAGTTGCCGACCAGCGGATAGGTCATGGTGACGATCTGGCCATA
The DNA here is from genome assembly GCA_030533295.1 of Eubacteriales bacterium. Taxonomy (GTDB): domain Bacteria; phylum Bacillota; class Clostridia; order Oscillospirales; family Butyricicoccaceae; genus Agathobaculum. The sequence continues at coordinate 3,423 of JAUNJI010000074.1, read as the reverse complement.
ATAAGAGGGATCGGTCAACACCTCCTGATAGCCCGCCATGCCGGTATTAAAGACCACTTCGCCGATGCTCTGCCCGGCATAGCCGACGGCATAGCCCTCGAACCGCGTGCCGTCTGCCAGCAGTAAATACGCTTTTTTCAACTTTCCACGCTCCTTTTGGCTTCGCTCGGAAGCACGCTTCCGAGCGAGGGGGATGTACCGCGCGGGGCGCGGATACATCCCGAACTTCGCAAAGTTCCTAACGAAACTTTGCTACGTACTGGTAAAAAAACCGTGATACGTGCTCCCGGTTTTTTTGAAAATAGCGGCAAACCGCTATTTTCTATTGAATACGCGCCGTTCGGCGCGGGTGCTTGTCTCGACCGATTTGTCCCGCGCGGAGCGCGGGTCGGGGTTCGAGCGTTATCAGGGTTCGGTTTATTTTATCGCCGCGACGATCTCATCGCGCATCCGGATGGCCTCGGCGCGGGCGGCTTCCTTATAGTCTTGCCCATCGCCGCCGGTCTTTTTCCATGCGCACATGATCGCACGCGAGGAATTGACGATCGCCCCCAGCCCGTCATCATTGAAGGCGTTTGCGATGTCCTTGGCGGTCGCGCCCTGTGCGCCGTAGCCCGGCACGAGGAAGTAACTCTTGGGCAGCAGCTCGCGCACGATGCGCTGCTGCGCCGGGTAGGTCGCGCCGACGACCGCGCCGACCTGCGAATAGCCGCAGGGCGTTTGCAGATCCGCGCCCCACTGGGCGACCAGCTCGGCCATGCGGACATAAAGCGGTGCGCCCTCCATATCGCGATCCTGCAACTCGCCCGAGGAGGGGTTGGAGGTCTTGACCAGCAGGAACAGGCTCTTATCCCGCTCGCGGCACTCCTTGAGGAAGGACGCGACGCCGTCCGTGCCCAGATAGCCGTTGACCGTCACGCTGTCGCAGCCGTAAGGCGCGATCTCGGTGTCGCCCACGCGGGTCTTGCCCAGATAGGCCTCGGCATAGGCGGTCGCGGTCGCGCCGATGTCGTTGCGCTTGATGTCGCCGATCACGTACATCCCCTTGGCGTGCGCATAGTCGATCGTCTCCTTGAGCGCCATCGCGCCATACGAGCCGAGCAGCTCATAATACGCCGCCTGCGGCTTGACCGCGGGCACGATGTCGCACAGCGCGTCGATCAGGCCGCAGTTGAAGGCGACCACGCTCTCGGCGGCGGCGCGCAGCGTTTCGCCATGCAGCATCATGTTGCGCCCGGCGATATGCGGCGGGATATACTCCAAACGGGCGTCCAGCCCGGCGACGGTGGGGTTGCCCTTTTCCTTGATCTTGTCTACTAATGCTTGGATCGACATACTGACCCTTCCTTTCTCTGGCTATGGTCGCTGGCGGCTGCGTGATCTTGCAAGATCACGACGCTGTCCTCCCCATCCACCTCGGTCAAGCGGACGCACACGCGCTCCTCCCGTGCGGTGGGCAGGTTCTTGCCGATGTGGTCTGGCCGGATGGGGAGCTCCCGGTGGCCACGATCGACCAGCACGGCTAGCTGGATGCGTCTGGCGCGTCCCCGGTGGGACAGCGCCTCGATCGCGGCGTGCACCGTGCGCCCGGTATACAGCACATCGTCCACCAGCACGACGGTCGCGTCCTCGACGCTGGGCACGGCCGGCGGCGGCGCGTTCGGGCGGGGCTTATCGTCCCGCCACGGCGTGACATCGAGCGCGAACACCGGCGGCGCGACGCCCTCGACCTCGCCCAGCTTGCGGGCGATGCGCTGCGCGAGGAACACGCCGCGCGTTTCGATCCCCGCGAGCAGCAGCCCCTGCGTCCCCTTGTTTTTTTCGATGATCTCGAACGCGATGCGCGCCAAGGCGCGGCGCACCGCATCTGCATCCATGATGACGGCCTTATGATCGGCCATGCTATCGCCTCCCCCCGAAAAAAATGCGAAAAAAACAGCCTTCCGCATCCCAAGCAGAAAGCCGTACCACAAGATCACACCTGTCCTCCCTCACGCGGCCGACGGCGTATGCCCTGTTTCCTCTGCCTTGGCGGCTCACGGGCCGCGCCTTAAAGGCGGATCGTTGGATATATTATAGCGTATGCAGCGGGCTTTGTAAACAGTCGCGCGGCAAAACCGATCGGTTTTTTTATGCAGCCCGGCGGAGGGATGGACGGGCGCTGTGCGGGCATACTAAGGGCGCAACGACACACACATCCGAGCTTGAGAAAGGCGGTAGACCACCATGCACGTATCCCCCTTCCTGTCCGGCATCGCGACCGGCGCGATCGCGGGCGCAGTCGTCTCGATGATGGCGGCGGGCGCGATGCTCGATCCCTCGGTGCGGCGCAGCGCCCAGCGCGCGGCGAACAAGGCCGAGCACGCCATGCAGCAGGCGGCGCACAGCATGAGCGATATGCTCAAATAACGCGCACCGGCGGCAAAAAAGGGACTGCACAGCGGCAGTCCCGTTACGTATACGACAGATCATCCTCCGGCGGCGCGTAGATGCCCGACACGATGCGCGGCACACCGGCGAGATCCTCGGCGATGGCGATGTTGGTATAGGCATGGTCGTCCAAGATCGCGGCCACATCGGCCGACTGCTTCCAGCCGCACTCGAACAGCGCCAGCCCGCCGGGCACGAGCAGCTTGCTCCACCGCGCGGCGATCGCGTGATAGAAATCGAGCCCATCGGGGCCGCCATAGAGCGCTTCGCGCGGCTCGAAGTCGGCCACACTGCGGTCGAGGGCGCGCATCTCGTCCCGGGTGATATACGGCGGGTTGGCGACCAGTATATCGTACTGTCCCATGCCCGCGGGGGGCTCGTCGGTCACATCGGCGCGGAGCGCGACCAGCCGATCCTGCACGCCCAGTCGGCGGGCGTTTTCGCGGGTGACGCGGAGCGCACCGTCGGACAGATCGACCGCGGTGACGCGCACATCGGGCACATGATGGGCGGCGGCGATGCCGATGCAGCCCGAGCCGCAGCACAGGTCGATGAGGCGCGGGGAGACCTTGCGTGCGGCCTGCTCGATCGCCAGCTCACACAGCCGTTCGGTGTCTGCCCGGGGGATGAGCACCGAGCGATCGACCTGAAAGGTCAGGCCGTAGAAGTCCCATTCGCCGATCAGGTAGGCGAGCGGTTCGCCGTCGAGGCAGCGGTCGCACAGCAGGTGGGCGTAGTCCACGGTGGCGTCATCCATGTAGACGTGTCCCCACTGGGCGGTGTGGTCTTTATCGGCGCGACAGGCGTAGGCGGTGAGCTCGCGCGCCGCCAGCGAGGGTTGGGGGTCGCCGGCTTCTTTGAAGCGGCGGTAAAGCTGGATATAGATGTCATTGATCGTTTTGGTCAATGAGGATCACCTCTTTTTGTACCCTTAAGGGGGTGGATCTCGCCCGCTGGGCGGGCGGGGGGCTTTCGCCCGCTGCGGCGGGCGGG
>JAUNJI010000007.1 GCA_030533295.1 Eubacteriales bacterium | reverse complement strand
CTGCAAGCGGCCAATGAGGAGCTGCTGACCGCCAACGAGGAGCTGCAAAGCTCGACCGAGGAGCTGCAATCGGTCAATGAGGAGCTGTACACGGTCAACACCGAGCACCAGCTCAAGCTCGACGAGCTCACCCTCATGACCAACGACCTGTCGAATTTCCTGTCGTCCACCATGATCGGCATCGTGTTCGTGGACAGCGATCTGAACATCCGCAAGTTCACCGAGTACGTCGGCCGGGAGTTCCAGCTGATGGATCATGACGTGGGTCGCCCGATCCGCATCTTTGCCCACAGCTTCCCCAACGAGGAGATCGAGCTCGACTGCCACGAGGTGCTGCGCAGCCTGCTGTCGATCGACCGCGAGGTGACGGCGGTCAATGGCCGCCACTACACGCTGCGCATCGCGCCCTATCGCACGATGGAGAACAGCATCCGCGGTCTGGTCATCACCATCATCGATTCGCTGGGCAGCGAGGAGAGCAAGTCGTCGGACGACGCGCCGGACAAGTCCGCCGCCGACACCACGGCCAAGGCGTGACCGCCGGACGTGCGAAAAAAAGCATAGAAAAAAGCAGAGGCGAGCGCCTCTGCTTTTTTTCGTCTCGGCGGTGTCCGCCGGGTGGGGGGTCATCCCTCGTCGTCGCCCATCGACAGGCCGAGCGCCCGCGCGGCGTGCACGACCTCGCCATCGGGCGGCACGGTCTTGAGCTTGCCTGCCACCTCGGCGAGCGGCACGGGCACGATCTTGTCGTTTTGCAGCGCGACCATGTAGCCGTACTTCTTGTTGCGGATCAGCTCGGCCGCGGCCACGCCGAAGCGGGTGGTCAGCAGACGGTCGGCCGGGCACGGGGGGCCGCCGCGCTGGAAATGGCCGGGGATCGTGACGCGGATCTCCTGCCCGGTCAGCGCCTTGAGCTCGTCCGCGATGCGGTAGGAGATCGAGGGATAGGGCATCTTTTCCCGCGCGGCCTTGAACTCCTTTTTGCTCAGCTTGGCCTCCTCCTGGCTGATCGCGCCCTCGGCCACCGCGATGATGGAAAAGCGCTTGCCGCTCTTTTCGCGCTTTTCGATCGCTTTGGCGATCGCCTTGGCACTGTACGGGATCTCGGGGATCACGATGATGTCTGCGCCCGAGGCGATGCCCGCGTACAGCGTCAGCCAGCCGGCCTTGTGCCCCATGATCTCCACGATGAACACGCGCGAGTGCGAGAACGCGGTCGAGTGGATCGAGTCGATCACCGTCGAGGCGATCTCGATCGCGGACTGGAAGCCGAAGGTCATCTCGGTGCCCCACAGGTCGTTGTCGATCGTCTTGGGCAGCGTGACGACGTTGACGCCGTGCTCGGCGAGCAGGTTGGCGGTCTTGTGCGTGCCGTTGCCGCCCAAGATCACCAGGCAGTCGAAGCCCGCGTCGTGCACGGTCTTGAGCATCTTGTCCAGCCGGGATGGTGCGTTGTCGTCGGTCTTTTGCATCTCCTTGAAGGGCTGGCGGGATGTGCCGAGGATGGTGCCGCCCAGCGTCAGGATGTCAGAGAAGTCCTTGGGGCTCATCACGTGGTAATCGCCTTCGATCAGGCCGCGATAGCCGTCCCGGATGCCGTAGATGGTCACATCGCTGCCCAATTCATGGAACAGGGTCTTGGATACGCCGCGAATCGCCGCGTTCAGTCCCTGACAGTCGCCGCCGCTCGTCAGTATACCGATCTTCATTCGATCGCCTCCTGCTTGGAATTTCGTACCTTTACTATACCCCTTTTTTCCGCGCTTGTGAAGAGATTTTTCTTGGATCTTACCAAACGGTTTTCGGTGGCCGGGCGGCGGCGGAAAATTTGTCCGTGCCAGCGCTTGCATGGACGCGCCGATCGTGGTATCATAAGGATATGACAGGGTCCCTGCGACTGACGGGCCGGGGTGGAGCATAGACCACCGGGGAGCAGGGCGCCATCAGGATGCCGACCGTCTGGGCAGTGTCGCAACGAAATGCGATGCTGTCTTTTTCTATGGTGAAAAAGGCAGCATGGGCGCAGGATAGATAGGATACGAGGATAGGATGCGAAACATGGAGGTACACAGCATGACAGAACAGGCATGGCAGGGCTTTCGCGGCGGCGATTGGCAGGACACGATCGACGTGCGGGGCTTTATCCAGGCGAATTACGCCCCCTATGAAGGGGATGAGCAGTTCCTCGCCGCGGCGACGGCGCGGACGACCGCGCTGCGCGACCAGCTGGACGCGCTGCTGGCGGAGGAGCGGGACAAGGGCGGCGTGCGTGCCGTCGATACTGACACGGTGATCGACATCACGGCGTTCGGCCCCGGCTATCTCGACCGCGACAAGGAGATCATCGTCGGCTTGCAGACCGACGAGCCGCTCAAGCGGGCGTGCAACCCCTTCGGCGGGATGCGCATGGTGCGCGAGGCGTGCGCGGCCTATGGCTACACCGTGTCGCCCCAGATCGAGCAGGCGTTCCGCTATCATAAAACGCACAATGAGGGCGTGTTCGCGGCCTATACCGACGATGTGCGCAAGGCGCGGCACGTCGGCCTGCTGACCGGCCTGCCCGATGCCTATGGCCGCGGCCGCATCATCGGCGACTATCGCCGCGTCGCGCTGTACGGCGTCGATCGGCTGATCGCCCAAAAGCAGCGCGACAAGGCCGCGCTGGGCGACGTGCCGACCACCGAGGAGCAGATCCGCTGCGCGGCCGAGCTGGCCGACCAGATCGCGGCGCTCCGCGCGATGGTGCAGATGGCCGCGTCCTATGGCTTCGACATCGCCCGCCCGGCGCGCGATGCGCGGGAGGCCGTGCAGTGGCTGTATTTCGCCTATCTGGCGGGCATCAAGGAGCAAAACGGCGCGGCGATGAGCCTCGGCCGCACCTCGACCTTCCTCGACATCTACATCGAGCGCGATCTGGCCAGCGGCGCGCTGGACGAGTCGCAGGCGCAGGAGCTGATGGACGATCTGGTGCTGCATCTGCGCATGGCGCGGCACCTGCGCACGCCCGCCTACAACGAGCTGTTCGGCGGCGACCCGATGTGGATCACCGAGGCGATCGGCGGCATGGGCGAGGATGGCCGCACGCTGGTCACGAAGAACAGCTTCCGCATCCTGCACACGCTGTACGATCTGGCGCCGGCCGCCGAGCCCAACCTGACCGTGCTGTGGAGCGAGCAGCTGCCCGAAAACTGGAAAAAGTTCGTCGCCAAGGTGTCGATCGACACCGACGCGATCCAGTATGAGAACGACGACATCATGCGCCCGCATTTTGGCGACGATTACGCGATCGCCTGCTGCGTGTCCGCCATGCGCGTGGGCAAGGATATGCAGTTCTTCGGCGCGCGTGCCAACATCGCCAAGCTGCTGTTGCTGGCGATCAACGGCGGGCGGGACGAGATCAAATTCGAGCAGGTCGGTCCCGAGATGCCGGTCTACGAGGGCGAGTATCTGGACTATGACGAGGTGCTGGCGCGGCTGGACTTCTACCGCCCGTGGCTGGCCAAGACCTATGTCTCCGCGATGAACACCATCCACTATATGCACGACCGCTACGCCTATGAGAGCAGCCAGATGGCGCTGCACGACACCACGGTGCGCCGCCTGATGGCCTTCGGCATCGCGGGCATGAGCTGCATGGCCGACTCGCTCTCGGCGATCCGCTATGCCAAGGTGCGCCCGATCCGCGATCCGGAGAACGGCGTGATCGTCGATATGGCGATCGAAGGCGATTTCCCCCAGTTCGGCAACGACGACGACCGCGTGGACGCGATCGCCTGCGAGCAGGTCGAGAAGTTCTATCAGGCGCTGACCCAGTACCCGCTGTACCGGGGCGCGGTGCACACGCTGTCCATCCTGACGATCACCTCGAACGTGATGTACGGCAAAAAGACCGGCAACACGCCGGATGGCCGCCGCCGGGGCGAGCCGCTCGCGCCGGGCGCCAACCCGATGAGCGGACGCGATGTTTCCGGCGCGCTGGCGTCGCTCAACTCGGTCGCCAAGCTCAGCTACGACTATTGCCGGGACGGGATCTCCAACACCTTCTCGATCACGCCGGGCGCGCTCGGCAAGACCCGCGACGAGCAGGTGGACGATCTGGTGGCGATCCTGCGCGGCTATTTCGCACAGGGCGCACACCATCTGAACGTCAACGTGATGGATCGCGCGACGCTGCTGGCCGCCTATGAGCATCCCGAGCGGTATCCCAACCTGACGATCCGCGTGTCGGGCTATGCGGTCAACTTCTACAAGCTCAGCCGGGAGCAGCAGCGCGAGGTGATCGCCCGCACCTTCCACGAGGCGGTGTAGTCACCGGCGCGGGCGCAGACAGTCAGTGCAAAGAGAGGGCGTGACAGAATGACCGGGCAGATCCATTCCATCCAGTCGCTCGGCGCGGTGGACGGGCCGGGCGTGCGCTACGTGGTGTTCCTGCAAGGATGCCCGCTGCGCTGCGTCTATTGCCATAACCCCGATACGTGGCAGCCCACGGGCGGCGAGACCTATACGGCGGATGCGCTGGTGCAAAAGGCGCTGCGCTTTCGCCCCTATTGGACGAACGGCGGCGGCGTGACCGTGTCCGGCGGCGAGCCGCTGCTGCAAGCGGCCTTCGTCGAGGAGCTGTTCGCCAAGCTGCACGAGCACGGCGTGCACACCGCGCTGGATACGTCGGGCGTGGGGCGGCTGTCGGCCGCCGAGCGCGTGCTGCGGCACACCGATCTGGTGCTGTGCGACCTCAAGTTCTTGACCGAGGAGGCCTATCGGGCGCAGTGCGGTGCGTCGCTCCGGCAGGTCGAGCAGTTCTTGCAGCTGACCGCGCTCAAGGGCGTGCCGCTGTGGATCCGCCATGTGGTCGTGCCCGGCCTGACCGACAGCATCGACCACCTGCGCCGCATCAAATGGCGGGCGGAGCGCTATCCCAATCTGCAAAAGCTCGAGTTCTTGCCCTTCCACAAGCTGTGTCTGGAAAAATACGACCGGCTGGGCATCCCCTTCCCGCTGCGCGACACACCGGCCATGGATCCCGCGTGGCTCAAGTGCCTGACCGAGCGGCTGTGACCGCCCGGGGCGGCGCAACATGGAAAAAGAACAGTTTTGGAGGCCGCAGCGCGCTGCGACCTCCTTTTTTGCCCAGTCTTGACGGCGTTCGGCAAGATCTTACAAAGATCTTACCGCGATCGCGTTGTCAGCCGGACGAAAATCGGTATAATAAAGATAGGGTCATTATACGATGGCAGATCTTGCCATCGCGCGTTGACAGAACGACGGGAGGAACGAGATGACGAAGGCGATCTGGCAACAAGGCTATACGCAAAACCGAGAGCTGTCGTGGTTGCAGTTCAACGCCCGGGTGCTGGCCGAGGCGGAGGATGAGTCTGTGCCGTTGCTCGAACGATGCAAGTTTTTGGCGATCTTCACCAGCAATCTGGACGAGTTCTTTATGATCCGCGTGGGCAGCCTGTGCGACATGGCGGCGGTGGACAAGACCCATGTGGACAGCCGCTCCGGCCTGACCGCGCGGGGGCAGCTCCGCCAGATCTATGCGGCGGTCGAGCCGCTCTACGCCCGCCGCGACAAAGCGTTCGCCGATGTCGATGCGCGGCTCCGGCTGGAGGGCTTGCAGCGGCTGTCGATGCAGGCGCTCGAGCCCGCCGAGCACAAGTATATCAAGCGCTACTTTGATACGATGATCGCGCCCGTGCTGTCGCCGCAGATCGTCGATGCCCACCATCCCTTCCCGCACCTCGATGGCAAGGTGCTGCACATCGCCGCGCTGCTCGGCCACAAAAAGAGCGAGCGCCTCGGCCTGCTGCCCGTACCCGCGGCGCTGCCCGCGCTGGTGTTTTTGCCGGGGGACAGGGGGCGCTATATGCTGATCGAGGACATCCTGCTCGAATATGCGGACAAGGTGTTCGAGATGTACGACGTGCTGGAAAAGACCGTGTTCTGCGTCACCCGCAACGCGGACATCAACCCGGACGACGAGAGCTTCGATGTCGAGGGCGACTTCCGCCAGAAGATGGAAAAGCTGCTGCGCCGCCGTCGGCGCATGGCGGTGGTGCGGGTCGAGCTCGCGCGGCCGATCAGCGACCATTTCTGTGAATATTTCCGCAGCCGCTTCGGCGTGGTCGATGGACAGATCTTCCTGTCGCGCAAAGCGCCGCTCAAGATGGGCTATGCCTTTTCGCTGGGCGACTATCTGCCCGCCAAGCAGCGCGAGGCGCTGTCCGATCCGCCGTTCACGCCCCAGCCGCCCGCCATGCTGCCCGCCGGGGGCAGTCTGCTCAAGGCCGCGCTCCGGCGCGACATCCTGCTCTCCTATCCCTTCGAGAGCATGGAGCCCTTTTTGCAGATGATCCGCGAGGCCGCGAACGACCCGGCGGTGCTGTCCATCCGCATCACGATCTACCGGCTGGCGCGCAAGGCCAAGCTGGTCGAATATCTGTGCGCCGCCGCCGAAAACGGCAAGGACGTGACCGTGCTGATCGAGCTGCGCGCCCGCTTCGACGAGCAGAACAACATCGACTGGTCGGAGCGGCTGGAGGAGGCCGGATGCAAGATCATCTACGGCTTCGAGGAATACAAGGTGCACTCCAAGATCTGCCTCATCACCCGGCAGGAGCGGAGCGGGGTGCGCTATATCACGCAGGTCGGCACGGGCAACTACAACGAAAAGACGGCCGCGCAGTATACCGACGTGTCGCTGATCACGGCGGACGAGTCGATCGGCGCGGACGCGGTCACGTTCTTCAACAACATGGCGCTGGGCAATCTGGATGGGCGGTATGAGCGCCTGTTGGTCGCGCCATACGGGCTGAAAAGCAACATCCTCGCGCTGATGGACGAGCAGATCGGCAAGGGCAGCGAGGGCTATATCCTGCTCAAGTTCAATTCGCTGACCGATGTCGATGTGATCGAAAAGCTGCGGCAGGCTTCGTGCGCGGGCGTCCCGATCGATCTGATCGTGCGCGGCATCTGCTGCCTGCTGCCCGGCGTGCCCGGCCACACGGAAAACATCACGGTCACGAGCATCGTCGGCCGCTTTCTCGAACATTCGCGGATCTATGTGTTCGGCCGGGGGCGGGAGGAGAAGATGTATATCTCGTCCGCTGACCTGATGACGCGCAACACCGAGCGCCGCGTCGAGATCGCCTGCCCGGTCGATCAGGCCGAGGTGCGAGCGCGGCTGCACGACATCCTGTACGCCGTGCTGCACGACACGGTCAAGGCGCGGGTGCTCCAGCCGGACGGCAGCTATCACAAAAAGCCGGTCGTGCCCGATCCGCTGTGTGCACAGGTGCTGCTCATGCAGCAGGCGATCAGTCAGGCGCGGGAGCAGGCCGCCCGCCCAGCGCCGTCCGTCCCGCTGTGGAAACGGCTCGTCGGCCGCCTGTTCGGGCAGGGAGACTGAGCGCCGGTCTGCTGCGCGCTGTCGCCTGCACAGGTCGTTATGTATGCCTATCCCATTCGGCCGAAACGGCATTTGGGGATGGTATCTGTTATGAGATCGTAGATCCCCCCTTCCGGGATGGGACATACACGACAAAATAGGCTATCATATAGATGGATGTGGAACAGTTTGCTGTTTTCTGTCTATATAGACAAGAGCAGTGAGACAGGAGGCAAGATAGATGAACTGTATGCGATGCAAAACAGCGATGTTTGCAGCGAAATTATGTGCAGATGCTGCCGGAACGGGCGCATATCTCACGAATCGAGGAAAAGGACCGTTAGCAGGCGAAAAACGATGTGCGGTCACGTGCTTCGTATGTCCGGACTGTGGATATATCGCATTGCAAGCGAACGAACCGAGCAAGCTCCAGATCGATCGGTAGCTTCCGATCCGCTGAGCGAAATAGAAACTGCGCTCGATAGGGGACAAGGTCGAAAGACACCTTGCCCCTTTTCGTTTGCCGATGGGCACGGGCAAAAAGAGGATCAAAAGGCCGTTCCTACACACCCCACACGTCTATCTGGGACAGCGGGATAAAAAAAGCAGAAGCCGAAGCCTCTGCTTTTTTTATCAGGTGTGCTGCGATCAGAGCGCGGCCTTCCACAGGCCGTGCAGGTTGCAGAACTCGTAAACGGCCTCGGCCTTCTCGCCCTCGGCCAGACGGAACGCCGCCTCGGGCGCACCGGTGTGATCGAGCACAGCGCGATGCACGCCCTTGTCAGTCACCAGCCAGATGAACGCGATGTGGTGCTCCTCGGTCATCGGGTGCGCGACCTCGCCGACGCAGACACGGATCGTGTCGCCCTCGACCTTGGCCACCGGCACGTGCTTCTCCATCGCGCCGTCGGTCTCGCCCGCCTTGAACTGCTTCATCGGCTCGCCGCAGCAGATCACCGGCACACCGCTGTCATCGATCTTCTCGATGATGTTGCCACAGTGCATACATTTGTAGATCTTCAGTTCCATGATGATAACATCCTCCTTCATGTGTCATGTATCCCACGACGTTTCGGTCGCACGCAGCGCACCGCGTGCGTTTGGACAGGACAGCCAAAGCGGCTGTCTATATAAAAAGCCGCACAGCGGCCTTTTATCAAGGGAAAAGGACGGCCTCAATAGCCTTTTTGGCCGTCCAGCACGTCGTCGTGCTCGATCCAATCGCGCACCTTGACGACATCGTATGTATCATGATCGCGGCGGATGATGACCTGCTCGATCCCCGCGTTGATGATGAGCCGTTTGCACATCGTGCAGGAATTGGCGTCCGGCATGATCGCGCCGGTGGACATATCCCGGCCGACCAGATAGAGCGTCGCGCCCAGCATCTGCTCGCGCGGGGCGGCGATGATCGCGTTGGCCTCGGCGTGCACCGAGCGGCAGAACTCGTACCGCTCGCCGCGCGGGATGCCCATCTTTTGCCGGATGCACGTGCCCAGATCGATGCAGTTGGCGCGTCCGCGCGGCGCACCGGTGTAGCCGGTGGACACGATCACGTCGTTCTTGACGATCACCGCGCCGAAGTTGCGCCGCAGGCAGGTGCCGCGCTCGAGCGCGACCTGCGCCAAGTCGAGATAGTAGTTCTGCTTGTCCCGTCGGTTCATAGTGACCTCCTCCGTCCCTCCGTGTCGCCGGAGAGCACGCCGTTTTCCAGATAGAGCCGCCGCTCCGCCCGCGCCGCCGCCTGTCGGTCGTGCGTGATGAGCACGATCGTGTGGCCGCTGCGGTGCAGCGCATCCAGCAGGGCGAGCACATCGCCCGCCGCCGCGGGATCGAGCCCGGCGGTCGGCTCGTCCGCCAGCACGACGCATGGCCGCGTGACCACCGCCCGCGCGATCGCGACGCGCTGCTGCTGTCCGCCGGAGAGCTGCCCCGGCTTGTGGCGAGCGCGGTCGGTCAGCCCGACGGACGCCAGCGCCGCCGCTGCGCGGTGCCGCCGTTCGGCACGCGGCACGCCCTGCAAGGCGAGCGGCAGCGCGACGTTTTCCAGCGCGGTCAGCCCGGGCAGCAGCCGGAACTGCTGGAACACGAAGCCGATCTGCGCCCCGCGCAGCCGGGCACGCGCCTGCGGCGACAGCCGCGCCACCTCAACACCGCCGAGCAGGTACTGTCCTGCGGTCAGCGTATCGAGCAGGCCAAGGATGTGCACCAGCGTGGACTTGCCCGAGCCGGATGCGCCCGTGACCGACAGGTAATCGCCCGGCCGGGCGGTCAGCGCGACGTTTTGCAGCGCACACACGCCGCTGGTATATCGTTTTTGTGCATCGATCAGCTGGAGCACGCGGCCGCCCCCTTTCCCGCCTAGTTTGGGCAGCTATGCGCCCGATCATGCGGCGGGGCAGGGGAGCGGGCGCGAAAAGCGGCTCAGTGCGCCTTGACCGCGCCGTCCTTGATGATGTCCCAGTTCTTTTTCAGGTAATCGTAGCCCGAGTAGATCGTCACCAGCGTGACCACCCAGCCGATCACGGCCAGCGGGAGGCTCGCGGCCGCCACCTGCTCGGGCATATTCCCGACGATCGCCGGCGGCAGCGCCCAGCCCGGCCAATCGAAGCCGAAGGACGGGAAAATGATGTAGTACAGGTAGATCAAAATGATGCCGCCGATCTGCACGCAGGTCTTGACCTTGCCCGTCCACGTGGCGGCGAGCACGCGCCCCTTGTTGGCCGCGACCACGCGCAGCGAGGTGATGATCAGCTCACGCGCGAGGATGACGCACACCATCCAGCCCGCCATCGCGCCCTGCTCGGCGAACAGGATGAGCGCCGAGGACACGAGCAGCTTGTCGGCCAAGGGATCGACGAACTTGCCGAAGTCGGTCACCTGGTTATACTTTCGCGCGACATAGCCGTCGAGGAAGTCGGTGAAGCTGGCTACGCAGAACAGCACGAGCGCCACGACCGTCGCGGTCGGGAACACGAAGGTCGGGATCATCGACTGCGCGGTAGCCGCCTTATCTTGGATCAGCATGGGCTGCGAGGCGAAATACAGGAAAAACGGGATCATCGCGATACGGGTCAGCGTGATCTTGTTGGCTGCCGTCATACGTCAGACCTCCTTTTGGTGGATGCCGAGCAGATCGGGACCCAAGCTCTCGGTGATGCGCACGGGCACGAAGTCGCCCGGCCGCAGCGCGTCGTCGCTCTCAAAGTAAACATGGCCATCCACCTCGACCGAATCGGCATAGGTGCGGCCGCACCAGAGCTGCTGCTCGTCGTCCCAGCCCTCGCACAGCACGTCCAGCACCGCGCCGTGGCGGGCGGTGTTGTAGTCGTCGAGCACGCCGCTTTGCAGCTCCTCGACGATCAGGCGGCGGCTGGCCTTCACTTGCGCGTCGATCTGATCGGGCAGGGTCGCGGCCTCGGTGCCCTCCTCGGGCGAAAACTCGAACACGCCGACGCGCTCGATCTGCGCGTCCTGCAAAAAGGTGCACAGCGCGGCGAACTCGTCCTCGGTCTCGCCGGGCAGGCCGACGATCAGGCTGGTGCGCAGTACCACACCGGGGATGCGGTCGCGCAGCGTTTGGATCAGCGCGGCGAACGCCTCACCGTCGCCCGGGCGGTGCATGGCGCGCAGGATGCGGCGCGACACGTGCTGGAGCGGGATGTCGAGGTATTTGACGATCTTGGGCTCGTCCGCGATCACCTCGATCAGCTCGTCCGTGATCTGATCGGGGTAGAGATAGTGCAGGCGGATCCAGCGGAAGTCCAGCTCGCACAGGCGGCGCAGCAGCTCGGGCAGCAGCCGTTTTTGCGCGGGCAGATCCATGCCATACTTGGTGATGTCCTGCGCGATCACGATCAGCTCCTTGACGCCGCTCTCGGCCAGCCCGCGGGCTTCGTCCAGCAGCGCGTCCATCGTGCGCGAGCGGTACGGCCCGCGCAGCTGGGGGATGATGCAGTAGCCGCAGCGGTTGGAGCAGCCCTCTGCGATCTTGAGGTAGGCGGTGTAGGGCGGGGTCAGGCGGTCGCGGTCGCCCTCGAGCGCGGCGGCGGTCATATCGGCCAGATAGGCCGCGCGGTGTCCGCCGAGCGCGGCGTTGGCCGCGTCCACGATGTCGTCATAGCTGCCGGTGCCGCAGATCGCGTCGATCTCGGGCAATTCCTGCTGCATCTCGTTGGCATAGCGCTGCACCAGACAGCCGGTGACGACCAGCCCCTTCATGCTGCCGGCCTGCTTGTATCGCGCGGTGTCGAGGATCGTCTCGATCGCCTCGCTCTTGGCGGCTTCGATGAACCCGCAGGTGTTGACCACGCCCACGTCCGCTTCGGCCATATCCTCGGTCACTTGCCAGCCCGCGGCACGCAGCCGGGCGAGCATATGCTCGCTGTCCACCAGATTTTTGGAGCAGCCGAGCGAGACCAGTCCTATTTTCGGCATGGTATCCTCCTTATTCGATCAAATATATCCAATATGATTATACACCATGAACGGGCATTTGTCACCAGTTGGATGGGCGCGAAAAAACGAGGGGCGCGGCGCGGCGGCGGTCAGCGAAAATGCCCCGGCAAAAAAAGCGAACAAATATTCGATAAATCGCTTGCCATCGGCCGGACAGACTGCTATAATAGACCTATCCAAAAGGATCAATGGCAGGAGGGCATCATGGCTACCAAAAAACAACTGGAACCGGTCGCACCGGCGGCCGATAAGAAAAAAGCGCTCGAGGCCGCCCTCGGGCAGATCGAAAAGCAGTTCGGCAAGGGCTCGGTCATGCGCTTGGGCGAGAACGCGAGCATGAACGTCGATCATATCCCGACCGGCTCGATCGGGCTCGACCTCGCGCTGGGGATCGGCGGGCTGCCGCGCGGCCGTATCGTCGAGATCTACGGGCCGGAATCCTCGGGCAAGACCACGGTCGCGCTGCACTGCGTGGCCGAGGCGCAAAAGCTGGGCGGCACGGCGGCCTTCATCGACGCCGAGCACGCGCTCGACCCGGTGTATGCCAAGGCGCTGGGCGTCGATATCGACAGTCTGCTGGTCTCCCAGCCGGACACCGGCGAGCAGGGGCTGGACATCGCCGAGGCGCTCGTGCGCTCGGGCGCGATCGACATCGTGGTGATCGACTCGGTCGCCGCGCTCACCCCCCGCGCCGAGATCGAGGGCGAGATGGGCGATTCCTTCGTCGGCCTGCACGCCCGCATGATGAGCCAGGCCATGCGCAAGCTGGCGGGCTCGATCTCCAAGTCCAACTGCGTGGCGATCTTCATCAACCAGCTCCGCGAAAAGGTGGGCGTGATCTATGGCAGCCCGGAGGTCACGACCGGCGGCCGTGCGCTCAAGTTCTATGCCTCGGTGCGCATCGATGTGCGCCGCACCGAGCACCTCAAGTCGGGCACCGAGAACATCGGCAGCCACACCCGCTGCAAGGTGGTCAAGAACAAGGTCGCGCCGCCGTTCAAGGAGGCCGAGTTCGACATCATGTACGGCGAGGGCATCTCGCGCACGAGCGAGCTGGTCGATCTGGGCGTCAAATACGGCATCGTCACCAAGTCGGGCGCGTGGTTCTCGATGGGCGAGGTGCGTCTGGGGCAGGGGCGCGACGCCGCCAAGCAGTATTTCCGCGACCATCCCGACGTGGCGGACGACGTGCAGCAGCAGATCATGACCAAGGTCGAGGAGGAGCGCCGCAAGGCGCATCAGGTGGCGGATGCCCGTCCGGCGGCCGTGCCGGCGGCCAAGCCCGCCGCGCCCAAGCCCACCGCCTCCAAGGCGGTGTCGATCGACGCCGACGATTTTGACGACCTCGACGACGAATGAACGACGAGCAGACCCGCGCCGCGCTCGATGCCGCGGCCAAGCAGCTCAGCTATCGGGCGCTGAGCACGGCGGCGCTGCGCGATAAGCTGCTGGACAAGGGACACGACCCGGCGGCGGTGGACGCTGCGCTGGCGTGGCTGACCGAGCGCCGCTTGCTGGACGACACGGCCTACGCCGAGAGCGTGGTGCGCAGCTGCACGCGCCGGGGCTATGGGGCGGCGCGGATCCGGCAGGAACTGACGCGGCGCGGCCTCGATCGGCCGACCGCCGAGGCCGCCCTGCTGGGCTATGCGACCGACCCGGCGCAGCTCCACGCCCTGCTGGACAAGCGCCTGCGCGGCGACGTATCCGACCGCAAGGCGGTCGAGCGGGCGGTCGCGTTCCTGCAACGGCGCGGCTTCTCGTGGGGCGAGATCCGCGCCGCGCTGGACGGATACGGACAGTCGCTGCCGGACGGCGATAACGACGATATGGGATGAAAAAAAGGCGGAGATCGTACGATCTCCGCCTTTTCGTGGTCTGCGCTGCTTATTTATACGGGTCGTCCGGCTTCAGGTAGCAGCATTTCTTGTATTTTTTGCCGCTGCCGCACGGGCAGGGGTCGTTGGGGCCGACCTTTTTGCCCGCACGCTTGGGGGCGGGCTTGGTCGTGCCGTCGGATGCACCGGCGGCGCGGGTCTCCTTGGCGACCTGCTCGCGCTGGGGCTGCTCGCGGGTGCGCACCTGCGCCAGATAGATCATGCGCACGGTGTCCTCGCGGATCGCGTCGATCATCGCGTCGAACATATCGAAGCCCTCGCGCTTGTACTCGACGACCGGATCGTGCTGGCCATAGGCGCGCAGGCCGATGCCGTTGCGCAGCTCGGTCATCGCGTCGATGTGATCCATCCACTTGGAATCGACGTTCTTGAGCAGCACGACGCGCTCGAGCTCCCGCATGATCGGCGGGGTGAGCAGCTGCTCCTTGGCGGCATAGACCTTGTGCGCCTGATCGGCGAGCACGTTGGTCAGCCGCTCGGCGGTCAGATCGTCGCACTCCTCCGGGGTGAAGGTGCAGTCCTCCGGCCGCAGGAACAGGCCGATGAACGGCCGACGGGCGGCCTCGACCATGTCGGGCTCGATCACGGTGTGCTCGCCGATGGCGGCGTGCACCGCGTGGGCGATCGTGTCGTCCACCATGTGCAGGATGTTGTCCTTGACATCCTTGCCCTCGAGCACTTGCAGGCGCTGGCTGTAGATGGTCTGGCGCTGGGTGTTGAGCACGTCGTCGTATTCGAGCACGTGCTTGCGGGTGGCGAAGTTGCGCGACTCGATCTTTTTCTGCGCGTTCTCGATCGCGCCGGACAGGATCTTCTGGTCGATCGGCTCGTCGTCCTCGATGCCGAGCGTGTCCATCATGTTTTGGATGCGCTCGCTGCCGAACAGGCGCATCAGGTCGTCCTCGAGCGAGATATAGAAGCTGGAGTGGCCGGGGTCGCCCTGACGACCGGCGCGGCCGCGGAGCTGGTTGTCGATCCGGCGGGATTCGTGCCGCTCGGTGCCGAGGATATACAGGCCGCCCGCCGCCCGCACCTTTTCCGCGTCGGCGTCGGTCTGCTGCTTGTATTTGCGATAGAGCTCGTCGAACTTCGCCCGGATCACGAGCACCTCGGGATCGCTGGTCTCGGCGTGGCCGTTGGCCTCATAGAGCAATTCGGGCGTATAGTCGCCCTTTTTGAGCTCGTCGAGCGCCATGGTCTCGGCGTTGCCGCCCAGCGTGATGTCGGTGCCGCGGCCGGCCATGTTGGTCGCGATCGTCACCGCGCCCGAGCGACCGGCCTGCGCGACGATCTCGGCCTCGCGCTCATGGTATTTGGCGTTGAGCACGGTGTGCTTGATGCCCTTTTTCTTGAGCAGGGCGGACAGCTCCTCGGATTTTTCGATCGACACCGTGCCGACCAGGATCGGCTGCCCCTTGGCGTGACATTCCTCGATGCGGGCGACCGTGGCGCGGAGCTTGCCGCGCTCGTTCTTGTAGACCGTGTCGGGATCGTCCTGCCGGGCGACCGGCTTGTTGGTCGGGATCTCGATCACGTCCAGCTTGTAGGTGTGGCGGAACTCCTCCTCCTCGGTCAGCGCCGTGCCGGTCATGCCGGACAGCTTGCCGTACAGGCGGAAGTAGTTCTGGAAGGTGATGGTGGCCAGCGTCTTGCTCTCGTGCTGCACCTTGACGCCTTCCTTGGCCTCGATCGCCTGATGCAAGCCCTCGTTATAGCGACGGCCGAACATCAGACGGCCGGTGAACTCGTCCACGATGACGATCTGCCCGTCGCGCACGACGTAGTCCACGTCGCGCTGCATGACGCCGCGCGCCTTGATCGCCTGATTGATGTGGTGCTGGAGGGTGGTGTTGGCCGGGTCGGACAGGTTTTCGATGCGGAAATAGCGCTCGGCGTGCGCCTGTCCCTGCGGGGTGAGGGTGGCCGTGCGCGCCTTTTCATCGACGATGTAATCGACCTCGACCTCGTCCTGCTCCTCCTTGGCATCGACCTCCTTGACGCGCAGCACCTTGAGCCCGGCGGCGAAGCGGTCGGCCAGCTCATAGAGCTGGGAGGACTGCTCGCCCTGCCCGGAGATGATGAGCGGGGTACGCGCCTCGTCGATCAGGATGGAGTCCACCTCGTCCACGATCGCGAAGGCGTGGCCGCGCTGCACCATGGACTGCTTGTAGATCGCCATATTGTCGCGCAGGTAATCGAAGCCGAACTCGTTGTTGGTGCCGTAGGTGATGTCGGCCTGATACATCGCGCGGCGGCGGGTCGGCTCGACCTCGTGGATCACCAGACCGACCGTCAGGCCGAGGAAACGATAGACCTTGCCCATCCACTCGCTGTCGCGCTTGGCGAGGTAGTCGTTGACGGTCACGATATGCACGCCGCGGCCGGTCAGCGCGTTGAGGTAGGCGGGCAGGGTGGCGACCAGCGTCTTGCCCTCGCCGGTCTTCATCTCGGCGATGCGCCCCTGATGGAGCACGATGCCGCCGATCACCTGCACGCGGTAGTGTCGCATACCGAGCACGCGCCACGCGGCCTCGCGGCAGGTGGCGAACGCCTCGGGCAGCAGATCGTCGAGCGATTCGCCGTTTTGGTAGCGCTCCTTGAATTCATCGGTCTTGGCGCGCAGCGCGGCATCGGTCAGCTTTTTGTATTCCTCCTCGAGCGCATCCACCTTGTCCGCGATCGGATAGATCTTTTTCAGCTCGCGCGAGGAGTGGGTGCCGAAGAGCTTGCTCAGAAAATTCGCCATTTATCATACAGCCTTTCAAAAGGGCGCAGACGCCCCGTTCATTCATACAGAATCATTATAGCACAGAACAAAGGGGAAACAAACAAATTTTTTGTGAACGGATCGCAGGGATACAAAAAAGAGACGCGCCATGCGCGTCTCTTGATCGAGCGGTGTCCGGGGGCAGCGACTGCCCCTGATCGGCGTTCACGCCAGTACCGCAGCAGGCTCCTCGACCTGCTCATAGACGATGCCGATGAGCGACAGCACGACCAGCGCGGTCGCACGACAGATATGTATCAGGTCGTCGTTGATGCCGTGGCGACGGCCGGCCGCGCGATAGGCCTCGTGCATCGAGGTCAGGCGGCCGATCAGCGCGTCCACCGTCAGCGGGGGGATCAGCGGGCTGACCCACTGCTCGAACCGGGCTTCGGTCATGCGGCGGCGGATGACCAGCGCGACGCGCTTTTCGTATACATAGTGCGCGAGCAGGTTGTGCTCGTAGATGTCGTCATTGTGCGGATAGGTAAAGAAATCCGTGATATAATGACAGATCTCGCCCAAATCGACCGAGATCTCGCGGCCATTGCACGGCGCGATGGTATAGGTCTGCGCGAAGGCGCGGATCTTGTCCATCACCTCGTCCATCATGATCGAGGGGTTGTGTCGCTTGGTCAGGTAGGTGCCGGTCAGATCGGGCTTGAGATTGCCATACACGAAGCCGCTCTGATCGAAGGATACACCGCAGGTCTGCTCGATATAGTCCAGCAGCAGGTGCGCGACACGGATGTGGGATACGGAGTCCATCAGCTAACCTCCAAGGTGGGATTACGATCCTTAACGATTCATTAACACAGCGGCGGCAGCACGTGCCGGGATCCGCAGCTGTGACCAGTATACCACAGTTCGCCGCCGTTGTCTTGCTTTTTTTCAGATCGTAACGAAAATAAAATAAAGATCTACCGATCGGGCGGTAAATGGGGGGAAAAAGATACCGGATCTGGTCATCTTGCACGGAACGCTTCGCTCTTGAAGCCGATCGTCCCGTCGAGCGCCCGCCGCAGCTTTTGGCACATGGCCGCGCGGTCGCGGTTGAGCGTGCCGCGCAGATCGACATAGTTGGAGGCGTGGTTGGCGCGGAACACGCTGCCCTCGGCGTCGATGTGCTCGAGCAGCACCAGCGTCTCCTGCGCGATCTCGATCGGCTCCATCAGGTGGAAGCGCCCCTCGCGCCAGTCGCGCATGAGCGGGGTCTCGAGCTCGAACAGCAGCGTGAGCAGGCCGATGTAATCCGGCTTCATGCGGGACAAGATCGCCGCCGTCTCGATCGCGTGCTCCTCGGACAGCTCGAGCGAGCCCAGCCCGGCGATCGCGGTCACGGACAGCTTCATACCGGCCTGCTTGACCATCAGCCCGGCGTGCAAGATCTCGGCCGCCGTTTCGCCCTTGTTGACCCGGCGCAGCACCTCGTCCGACCCGGATTCGACGCCCAGATAGATCATTTCCAGCCCCAGCTCGTGCAGCAGATCGAGCTCCTGCTGCGTTTTGACCAAGATCGAGCCGGGCGAGCCGTAGCTGGTCACGCGCTGGCATTCGGGGAAGAGCTGGCGGATGTAGCGCAGGATGGCGGCCATGTGCTCGGTGCGGCACATGAGCGCGTCGCCGTCGGCCAAAAAGATGCGCTCGACCCGGCGATACAGGCGGCGGCCTTCGTCCAGATCGCGCTGGATCTCGTCGAGCGGGCGCACGCGGAACTGCTTTTCCTTGTACATATCGCAAAAGGTGCAGCGGTTGTGGCTGCACCCGATCGTCACCTGCACGATCAGGCTGTATGCCTCAGAGGGCGGCCGGAAAACGCGGCCTTCGTATTCGATCATCGGTCATTTTCTCCTTCCCATGAAAAAAAGAGCGGGCGGGGAAAGGTCGTCCCCGTCCGCCCGGCCGATCGCGCCCACGACGCGCGGTGCGTGGGGCGGTCGGTCGTCAGTCCTCTATGGTGTGCTCGTCGTCGTCCTCGTCCTCGTCCTCCGCCGGTGCGGCAGCAGCCTCGGCAGCGGCCTCGGCCGGCTCGTCGGGCTGCGGATAGGACGGCTCGGCGGCTGCACATTCCTCTGCGCAGGCGCAGGAGTCGCAGTCGGATTCCTCGCGCATCATTTCCTCGAGCTCATCCATCGCCTTCAGCTCGGCTTCGTGGTAGACCTCTTCCTCGCGCTTTTTCTGTAACAGGACGAGCGCCGCCGTCGCGCCGGCCGCACAGGCCAAGCTGGTGAGCAGCAGACCGACCTTCCATTTTGTCGAATTTTTCAAGGGTTCCACTTCCTCTCAAAGTGATGCGGGATGATTTATTCTACTTTACCATATCGGCATGGCAAAGTCAATGCTGACGCACATCATTTGCCCAGTTCATAGGCGCGGGCGATGCACTTGTCGTTGGCCTCAGCCAATATGTCGTACAGACCGCGCTGCTCGAGCACGCGCATGGCCTCGATCGTCGTGCCGCCGGGCGAGCACACCGCGTCGATCAGCGCGGCGGGCGTCTGGTCGCCGCGCAGCAGCATCTTGGCCGCGCCGATCAGCGTCTGGCAGAACAATTGGAGCGCGTCTTGCTCGTCCAGCCCGTGCGCCGCGGCGCTTTTGACCATCGCGTCGGCGAAGGTGTAGATATAGGCCGGGGCAGAACCGGCGAAGGGGATCGCCTCGTTGAGCAGGTGCTCGTGCTCGAACACGACAGTCACGCCCATCGTGTCGAACAGGGCGCGGACGCGGTCGAGCTGCGCCGGGGTGGCGGCGGCGTTCTTGACCAGCTGGCTGGCGCCCTCGCCCAGCAGCAGCGGGGTGTTGGGCATGATGCGGATGATCGGCGTGTCCGCGCCGAGCGCGGCCTCGATTTTGGCGAACGGCACGCCCGCCGCGATCGACAGGACGAGCGGCTTTTCGGTCGGGCAGGCGGCGAGCACGGGCAGGATCTCGTCGAAATTCTGCGGCTTGACCGCGAGCAGCACGGTCTCGCACGCGGCATAGAGCGCGGCATAGTCGTCGGTGACGGCATAGCCCTGCGCCTGATGGGCGGCGCGCTTGTCTGCGCTGCGGTTGAACAGCAGCACCTCGCCCGGCTGGAACAGCCCGGCGCGCACCGCGCCCGCCGCGATCGCCATGCCCATATTGCCCGCGCCGAGCACGCCGAAGCGGTATGTTTTTTCCATAGGATGCACCTTCTTTGGGTAGGATCGTCCGATCGTCGTGCGATCGGTCGCCATAGCGCCGCGCCCGAACGCCCGTGTGGGCGGCCGGTATGCGCCGCTATGACAGCATCGTCGAATAGACGGTATGATAGCTATTTTGCAGCTCACTTTATAGAGCTCACTTTGTAGCTATTATACCATAGCGGCGGGCAAAACGCCAGTTCAAGCAGCTGCTATGTGCCGCTCATGGTATAATTATCAAATACGCAGTATAATGACCACGACGTGGTCATTATACCATGCTCCACCTTTGCTTGCAAATCACTTGTAGCGGCCGGGTTTTTGTGGTATGATACGGTATACCCATTTGGGGCGATGCGGCCGGTGCGCCGCCGCCCATCAGCAAGAGGAGAGAGAGCAACGTGGGACGACGTTTTCCCCATATCGGTCTGCGGACGGTCAAGACCGGGCTGGCCGTGGCGCTGGCGCTGTTTTTCGCTGAGCTGCGCGGCTCGCCCGCGCTGATCTTCGCGGGCATCGGCGCGATCGTGGCCATGAACCGCACGGTGGGCGATGCCTTCGAGAGCTGCCGGTCGCAGTTTTTCGGCATCCTGCTGGGCGCGGGCTTTGGCGCGGTGTTCGTGCATCTGTTCGAGGGCGCACGCTATGTCGGCGTGGGGCTGGGGATCATCATGCTGATCTTGCTGTGCGTGCAGCTCCGGTTGCAGTTCGCCGTGTCGCTGGCGTGCATCGTGTTCGTGGCGATCTGCCTGTCGCCCACAGACGAGGCGTTCTATTACGGCGTCAACCGCCTGCTGGATACGATCATCGGTCTGGCGACCGCGCTGGCGGTCAACGTGCTGATCAAGCCCTACAACAACCGCGCCCGGATCGTCGATATGCTGACCCATTTCCACCAGTCGATCCCGTCCTATATCGAGGAGCGCGTGCTGCATGGGCGCTATCCCGATCTGTCGCCGCTGCGCGACCAGCTCGACCGCATCGCGGACGAGCTGAGCACCTTTGAGAAACAGAAGCTCTTCCGCCAGCAAGACCACGCCGGACAGATCGTGTATCTGCGCGGCTGCGAGCAGCTCGCCCACTCGATCTGGCAGGAGCTGAGCGCGCTGTGCGCGATGGACGAGTGCAGCCGGCTGTCGCCGGACAATGCCGCGCGGCTGGCCGCGATCGGGCTGTCTGCGCCGGAGGGCGCGGCCGCGCCGCCGCACACGACGGCCGATGTCGTGGGCAACTATCATCTGGATGATCTGCTGCGTGCCTATACCTATCTGGCGAGTTTTCTCCAGTCGGTCTGAGGGCGCCGCACGATGCACGACGATCGGGCAGCTCGGCTGCTCGATCTTTTTTTTGAAAAAACCCATAAAACCTATTGACATACTAGGGAAATGGTGGTATGCTCTTTTCAACGAAGCGAAAGGCGAACAGAAAGGAGCGAGAACGATGACGACGATCATCAACGATCAGGCAACGGCGATCATGTGCTGTCGAATGCAATACTCCCGGACATCTACCATGGCGGGGGCGTATTCGTGCGCGTCGTGCAGCGATCTTGCCCTGTTGACCGACTGATCGTGCTATCAGTCTGCCCTTTGCCACTTGTCCGGGAGCTTTCTACCAAGGCTCTCGGTTTTTTTGTGCCCAAAAAGACCGAGATCATAGCACACCCATACCAAACACCATCCCAAATGACCGTTTGATACAGGAGGATATGATCATGGCGAACTATAAATTTGAGACCTTGCAGCTCCACGTCGGCCAGGAGCAGCCCGACCCCGCGACCGATTCCCGCGCGGTGCCGATCTACCAGACCGCGGCCTATGTGTTCCACGATTCGGCGCACGCCGCCGCCCGCTTCGGGCTGACCGATCCGGGCAACATTTACGGCCGCCTGACCAACTCGACGCAGGAGGTGCTGGAAAAGCGCGTCGCGGCGCTCGAGGGCGGCGTGGCCGCGCTGGCCGTGGCCTCGGGCGCGGCGGCGATCAGCTACGCGATCGAGGCGCTGGCGCAAAAGGGCGATCACATCGTCGCGCAAAAGACGATCTATGGCGGCAGCTATGACCTGCTGGCGCACACGCTGCCGCAGTACGGCATAGAGACCAGCTTCGTCGATGCGCACGACCTGACGGCGGTCGCGGCGGCGATCGCGCCCAACACCAAGGCGATCTACCTCGAAACGCTGGGCAATCCCAATTCCGACATCCCGGACATCGATGCGATCGCCCAGATCGCGCACGCACACGGCATCCCGCTGGTGATCGACAACACCTTTGGCACGCCCTATCTGATCCGCCCGATCGAGCACGGCGCCGACATCGTGATCCACTCGGCGACCAAGTTCCTCGGCGGCCACGGCACGACGCTCGGCGGCATCATCGTCGATGCGGGCACGTTCGACTGGAAGGCCAGCGGCCGTTATGCCCCGATCGCGGCGGCCAACCCCAGCTACCACGGCATCTCGTTCGCGGATGCGGCGGGTCCCGCGGCCTTCGTGACCTACATCCGCGCGATCTTGCTGCGCGACACCGGCGCGACGCTCTCGCCCTTCAACGCCTTCCTGCTGCTGCAAGGGCTGGAAACGCTGTCGCTGCGCCTCGAGCGCCACGCGGAAAACACCAAAAAGGTGGTCGAGTTCCTGTCCAAGCACCCGCAGGTCGAACAGGTCACGCATCCCAGTCTGCCCGACCACCCCGATCATGCGCTGTATGAGCGCTATTTCCCGCACGGCGGCGCGTCGATCTTCACCTTCGACATCAAGGGCGGACAGGAGCAGGCGTGGAAGTTCATCGATAACCTGAAGATCTTCTCGCTCCTGGCCAACGTGGCCGATGTCAAGTCGCTCGTCATCCACCCCGCGACCACCACCCATTCCCAGCTGACGGCGGACGAGCTGCACGACCAGCAGATCCATCCCAACACGATCCGCCTGTCCATCGGCACCGAACACATCGACGACATCATCGCGGATCTGGAAAACGGATTCGCAGCAGCGAAATAAGGAGGAAAATGATCATGGCACAGTTGAAAGCGCCCTTCCGGGCAGACTTCGTTGGTAGTTTTTTGCGTCCGGCGGCGATCAAGCAGGCGCGCGCCGACCGCGCCGCCGGTAAGATCACGGACGAGCAGCTCCGGGCGGTCGAGGATGCGTGCATCACCGAACTGATCGGTCAGCAGAAGGCGGCCGGTTATCCGGTCATCACCGACGGCGAGTTCCGCCGCAGCTATTGGCATCTGGACTTCATGTGGGGCTTGCAGGGGATCGAGCAGACCACGCTCGACCACGGCTATTTCTTCCACGGCGAGGAGACCACGCCCGGCTCGATCAAGCTGGTCGGTAAGATCGGCGGCGAGGGACACCCCTTCGTCGAGCACTTCAAGTTCGTCAAGCAGTTCGAGGACGAGACGTGCGTCGCCCGCCAGACGATCCCCGCCCCGGCGCAGCTGCTGGCCGAGCTGTTCCGCGAGGACAACAGCAAGACCACCACCGCGATCTATCCCGATCTGGACGAGCTGATCGAGGACATCGCCAAGGCGTATCAGACGGTGATCGCCGAGCTGTATGCGGCCGGCTGCCGCAATGTGCAGCTCGATGACTGCACGTGGGGCATGTTCTGCGACCAAAACTACTGGGCAGCCCGCCAGAAGGACAAGAGCGTGACCATCGAGCAGGAGGCGGAAAAGTACCTGCGCCTCAACGGGCTGGCGATCCAAGGCCGGCCGGACGATCTGGTGCTGACCACCCACGTGTGTCGCGGCAACTACCACTCGACGTGGGCGGCCTCGGGCGGCTATGCGCCGATCGCGCCGTATCTGTTCGGCAAGGAGGACGTGGATGCCTTCTATCTGGAGTTCGACGACGAGCGTTCGGGCGACCTGTCGCCGCTGCGCTATGTACCGGCGGACAAGAAGGTGGTGCTGGGTCTGGTCACGACCAAGCGGCCGGAGCTGGAGGATAAGCAGGCGATCATCGCGCGGATCCGCGAGGCCACGCAGTATGTTTCGCTCGACCGGCTGTATCTCAGCCCGCAGTGCGGCTTCGCCTCCTGCGAGATCGGCAACAAACTGACAGAAGAAGAACAATGGGCGAAGCTCGCGCTCGTCAAGGAGATCGCGGGCGAAGTCTGGGGCGCATGATAGGAGGATACGATGGCAAAGATCTACCAAGGGCCTTTGGAGCTGATCGGCGGCACGCCGCTGGTCGAGGCCGTCGGCCTGGAGAGGAACGAGGGCTTGCAGGCCAGATTGCTGGTCAAGCTGGAATACCTGAACCCGGCGGGCAGCGTCAAGGATCGCATCGCCAAGGCGATGATCGAGGACGCCGAGCGGCGCGGCCTGCTGCATGAGGGCTCGGTCATCATCGAGCCGACCTCGGGCAACACGGGCATCGGGCTGGCGGCGGTCGCGGCCGCCAAGGGCTACCGGATCATTTTGGTCATGCCCGAGACGATGAGCGTCGAGCGGCGCAACATCCTGCGCGCCTACGGCGCCGAGCTGGTGCTGACCGAGGGTGCCAAGGGCATGAAGGGCGCGATCGCCAAGGCCGAGGAGCTGGCCAAGGAGACGCCGGACAGCTTCATCGCGGCGCAGTTCGACAACCCGGCCAACCCGGCGGTGCACCGGGCGACCACGGGCCCCGAGATCTGGCAGGACACCGATGGCGCGGTCGATATTTTCGTCGCGGGCGTCGGCACCGGCGGCACGATCACCGGCGCGGGCGGCTATCTCAAGGGACAGAACGCGGCCGTTCAGGTCGTGGCGGTCGAGCCGGCCGGCTCGCCGGTGCTGAGCACCGGCCGGGGCGGCACGCACAAGATCCAGGGGCTGGGCGCGGGCTTCGTGCCCGCCGTGCTGGATACCGCCGTGTATGATGAGGTGCTGACCGTCGAGGATGAGCAGGCGTTCGCCGCCGCGCGTCGGCTGGCGCGAGAGGAGGGCATTTTGGTCGGTATCTCCTCGGGCGCTGCGCTGCACGCGGCGCTCGGTCTGGCCAAGCGGCCGGAAAACAAGGGCAAGACGATCGTCGCCCTGCTGCCGGACTCGGGCGACCGGTATTATTCGACCCCGCTGTTCGACGATCCGGCGGTACAGAGATGACAAAAACAGGCAGACGGTCAACGTCTGCCCGTTTTTTGCGCCCGCCGGGGCGGGGGCGGGCGTATCCGCTCAGTGCGGCCGCGCCCGCAGCTCCTTTGCGCCGATAAAGAGCAGCAGCACGCCGAACGCCCGCCGCAGCCAGTCGGTATCGAGCCGGGCGGCCAGCAGCGCGGCGAGCACCGAGGTCAGCACGCCCGCCGCTACGCACCAGCGCACGGCCTGTCCGTCCACCAGACCGTTGCGGACGTGGGCGACCAGCGCCGCCGGGGCGCAGGCCATGAAATAGAGCAGGTTGATCCCGCCCGCGGCGTACTGCGTGACGCCCGCGCACAGCGTCAGATAGAGCAGCAGCAGCGAGCCGCCGCCCACGCCAAAGCCCGAGAGCACGCCGGTGAGCAGACCGACGGCGATCGCCAGCAGGGTCATAGCAGCAGCACCGCCCGCACGCCGCCGTAGAGCAGCAGCAGGCCGAACGCCCGCCGCAGCCAGATCAGGCTGACCCGCCGGAACGCCCGCCCGGCGATCCAGCCGCCCAGCGCCCCGCCGAGCAGATACGGCCACGCCGCGCCCCAGTCCAGCCCGCCCTGTATGCCGTACACCACCGCCGAGACCGCGCTCAGCGGCAGGATCACGGCCACCGAGGTCGCGAACGCCTGCCGCTGCGCCAGCCCGCACCAGCCCGCCAGCAGCGGCACGAGGAACAGCCCGCCGCCCGCGCCGAAAAACCCGTTGGCCGTGCCCGCCAGCGCCCCGGTGACCGCATAGCGCACCTGCTGCTTCATCGCACGCGCCCCCTTTCGCCGCCAGTATCCCCCAGCCAGCGAAAATTATGCGCCGGGCGCAAAAAAAAGAGAGACCCGTACAGGTCTCTCTTTGCGAAAACGGTCTATCGGGGCGATTTAGCCCATCAGCTTGGCCGCGTTCACCTTGACGCCCGGGCCCATGGTGGAGGCCACGACGCAGGAGCGGATATACTGACCCTTGGCCGCAGCCGGCTTGGCCTTGATGATCGCGCCCATCAGCGCGTTGAAGTTGTCCGCCAGCTTTTCTGCGCCGAAGGACGCCTTGCCGATCGGGCAGTGGATGATGTTGGTCTTGTCCAGACGGTACTCGATCTTACCAGCCTTGGACTCCTGTACGGCCTTGGCGACATCCATCGACACCGTGCCGGCCTTGGGGTTAGGCATCAAGCCCTTGGGGCCGAGCACACGACCCAGACGGCCGACGATGCCCATCATGTCCGGGGTCGCGATCACGACGTCGAACTCGAAGAAGTTCTCCTTCTGGATGCGCTCCATCAGATCCTCTGCGCCAACGATGTCCGCACCGGCGGCCAGCGCCTCGTCGGCCTTGGGGCCCTTGGCGAACACGGCGACGCGCACGTTCTTGCCCGTGCCGTGCGGCAGCACGATCGCGCCGCGCACCTGCTGATCGGCGTGGCGGGAATCGACGCCGAGCTTGACGTGCAGCTCGACCGTCTCATCGAACTTGGCCTTGGCGGTGGCGATCACCGTTTCGAGCGCCTCGGACGTATCATACAGCTTGGAGCGGTCGATCGTCTTTGCGCTGTCTACATACTTTTTACCTTTATGCACAATAAATCCTCCTTAAGTGGTGATGCGGGAATAGGTCGAACCTTACCCTCCCACTTTGACCGGCGTCTGCAAAAACGCGGTCAAAATCCAGCTTGATCGATTTGAGGACGGGCGGCCGCGCCGCCTGTCCGGAAACTTACTCCTCGACGACGACGCCCATCGAACGCGCGGTGCCGGCGATCATGCGCATCGCGGCCTCGAGCGAGGCGGCGTTGAGATCGGGCATCTTGGTCTCCGCGATCTTCTGGCAGTCTGCCTTGGACAGCGTCGCGACCTTGTTCTTGTTCGGGGCGGCCGAGCCGGACTCGATGCCGCACGCCTTCTTGATCAGGACGGGCGCCGGCGGCGTCTTGGTGATGAAGCTGAACGAACGGTCTGCATAGACCGTGATGACGACCGGGATGACCATGCCCACGTCGTTCTTGGTGCGCTCGTTGAACTCCTTGGTGAACGCCATGATGTTCACGCCGTGCTGGCCGAGGGCGGGGCCTACCGGGGGCGCCGGGGTCGCTTTGCCAGCGGGGATCTGGAGCTTGATATAACCTACTACTTTCTGTGCCATGTCGAAAGGTTCCTCCTTCAAAAAATGTGGTGATTGGCGAGTATGCGGGCATACTCTCCCACTTGCGGTACAGGCGCGCCCGAAGGCCGCCTATACGGGGCGCAGCCGGTCAGGCTGCGGGGGCCTGCGCACACCGGCGGGCGGCGCAGGGCGGGGCGGGGACGCCCCGGGATGCAGGAGCGTGCTCCTGCGCTCATTCGTCGAGCGGTTCCACCTGATCGAGCGTCAGCTCGACCGGGGTCTCGCGGCCGAACATGGAGACCGTGACATCGACCCGGTCCTTGTCCGGCTCGACGGCGGAGACCACGCCGATGAAACCGGCCAGCGGGCCGTCGATCACGCGGATGCTGTCGCCCACGCCGTAATCGACCTCGATCTCGCGCTTTTCCACGCCCATCGCGGCGATCTCGGCCTCGGTCAGCGGGATCGGACGCGAGCCGCCGGACTTGTCCTGTCCGACGAAGCCGGTGCAGCCGCGCGTGTTGCGCACGAGGTACCACGTTTCGTCGGTCATGACCATCTTGACCAGCACGTAGCCGGGGAAGAGCTTGCGCTCGACCTGGCGGCTCTTGCCGTCCTTGATCTCGGTGACGGTCTCGGTCGGGATGTTGACGGCGGGGATCAGGTCATGCAGCTTGCGGTTCTCGACCGCCTTTTCGATCGACGAAGCTACCTTATTTTCGTAGCCTGAGTATGTGTGCACCACATACCACTTTGCAGCGTCTGACATGCTCGAGCCTCCTCTTAGGCCGAGAAAGCAGTCAGCAGCGACTGCACGCCGAAGCCGAACACCACATCGAGCAGCCAGATGAAAATACCGACCACGACGACGCTGGCGAACACGACGAGCGTATTGTTCGTCGTCTGCTGGCGGGTCGGCCAGACGATCTTGCGACATTCGCTCTTGAGCTCGCGGACCCACTTGCCGATCCGCGCAAAGAACCCGGGCTTTTTGGCCTTGGTCTCTTCTGCCATGCAGCTACTTCCTTTCTCTTACTTCGTTTCGCGGTGCAGCGTGTGCTTCCGGCAGAAACGGCAGTACTTGTTCATTTCCAGACGGTCGGGATCGTTCTTCTTGTTCTTGTTCGTGTCATAGTTCCTTTGCTTGCACTCGGTGCAGGCGAGCGTGATCTTTACGCGCATAGATAACGGCACCTCCTTCAAAAATTCGTCCCATCCCATGCCCCTGTGGCGTGGGCGCGGGACCATTTGCCTCCCTCTGACAGTGTTCCGGCACCATTGATCGAGACACGCGAAAAATGGGCGAAAAAAAAGAACCTGCATAGGTGATACCAGTATAGCACGGTGCCGGGGCGGCGGTCAAGGATCTTTTTGAAAAAAACCGCTGCTTTTTTCGCGGTTTCGTGCTATACTTAGGTCAGTTTACAAGGAACTACACGCAGACCACGAAACGGGGGCTGCTGACAACAAATAAAGGCTGAATATCAAGCACCGGGAAAGTGCGAGATATTCAGCCTGTTTTGTTGTCCGGGGTTTCCAAAGGGGCTTGCCCCTTGGCACACGACTTTGCTTGCAAAGTGTAGTGTGTTATACGCTCTGTCGGCGTTGCCGTGAAAATGCCGTTGCTGCCGGGGAGGGCAAGGGAATTTGAAACGGCAGGAAAACAGGGCTGTGATTGCGTGACGTGGAACCGCAAGCGCAGGACTGGTTTCATCAGCAGACAGGGCGTATATGAAAACTCCCGTCCCCCGTCCAACGCTCCGACTTGTGGACAAAGTGTCCCGAAGTTGTGGCCACACGCCCGGAAAAGCAGACGGATTTTTGAACGGAAAATTGAAATGGGCGGAAAGCCATTTTAGGGCTTTTCCGCCTTGATTACCTGTCAGCAAAGGCGGGCGGGACTGTCAACGGCGGCGCATTTATGCGCCGTTCATCTTGCCGTTGACTGGCTCGGCTGGCTTTGCTATCTTCCCGCGAATAAGATGTATGTTACTTTTTCTTGATAAGCTGCAATTTTATATTTCTTCTGTCCGCAATCTTTTGAAACACTTCTGCTACATACGCGCATTGCGCCTTATACGACAGTAAGGACAACTTATCATTTAGTTGTATTTGCCTCATCGCTTCTTGTAACTCCGAAAGTTCTAATAAGTTGACCGCCACACAAAAGAAATTTTTTCTGCGCCCGTCATTATAGTTAGAAAGCAAGTGGGAGAGAATTTGTATTTTTTCCTGCTGTTCAAGATTATATCGCTCAATGCCTATGCTCTGCGCTCTTTCTAAATCTGCCTTTCGCCGCCTGTGCGTGATAAAAGAGTCATATTCGTCAATGTGTTGATATTTTTCGCATGGATATTGTTTGCACTCATAGCAATATTCAACCTTTCCATGCTCCAGACTGCATTTCGCTATCCTGCATGATTGATTACCATTGCCGCAGCCGCCGCAGTAATTTCCTAACAGCATAGGACACAGCCCGCAATTTAATCCGCAAAGAGAGAATAATTGATTTTTTCGTTCAAATCCTTTCATTGTATCGGCCCCGCAAATTCTGCTTTTTGCTCTGTTCGGTTTCCCGTAACTGCTACTGCATACACTCATTTACATATTCCACAGGTACGTCCATGCGCTCTGCTGTCTGCTCCGGCGTCATTCCACTGTCTATAAATCTTTTGCAAACTGCTTTCATATTTTCGCCCACTTCGATAATATGCCTGTCTGGGTCATATAAGCGAACCACCCGCTGTCCCCACGAATGTTCCTTGACCGGGTGAACATACTGGACATTGCACTTTTGGAGATTATCTGCAAATTTATCAAAATCATCTTCTTCAAAATAAAGTTCAAAATTATTGCCGCCGAAAGAAATATCGTCTGTATCAATAAATTCCTTGTATGTTTCCAGCGTCTGCAAAGCTAAACCGCCCGTCAGGGTCTTGTTTGCGCCAAAGTCCACGACTACCTCAAGTCCTAAAACTCTTTTATAAAATGCAACGGTTTTATCCATATCCGTCACAACTAACATTGTATTCATCATATACCTCCACAACTCCCCGATTGGAGAGCTTTTAATGTCTTTTCCGTTTCTGCTATATCCTTTTCAATCAGAGGGCGCATACTGTCCTTGTACTTTGATAAATCAGCACTCTGCAAACAAGATAATATTCTTGGAATATACTGTGGTTTTGCGGTGCCTACCTGTGCAAGAGCCTTTATGCACTGTCTGGCCGTAATCGGTTTTTCGTCTGTTACATGAGCAAGGAAATCCGAAAAAATGAGTTCAAAGCGGTTTTCCTCGTCCCACTGAGCATTTGCCGCAAGAATATACAATGCCCTGTTTCTTACCAATGATTTTGAATGGCTGAGCAAAGAAGCAAAGTCATCAAAATATTCGTACCATTCATCGGTTTCCTGACTTTCCGATATGATTTTATCGGCAAGGGCGCAGGCATATTTATCATCTTTCCGTGTCAGCTTAGCTACAATATTTTCTTTCATGCTATCCTCTCAAGTTCTGATGTTTCGTTTTCTTATTTCCTCCCCCGCTGTGGGGTTGGATTTTTCAGCAAGTCCGACTTTTCCGCAATCTTTTTCAGCCACTTCTTTTCCTCTGCCGACAGCTTCTTAAAATTCAATTTGAGCCGTTTGCAGATAAATGCCAAAGACGCTTTGTCCGGGTCGCTGTCCTCGCTGGCAGCTTCATCTGCGGCCTGTAAAAATCCTTTCAGCGGGTTATCCTCCGGGACGCTGAAAAAGTCGTCCTTATGGGCTTCTCGCAGGTCAAGGGCTATCGTGTTTATATCCTGCTGAATTATGTAGCGACAAAAGCTATCATCGTCAATATGGGCGGCGATAAGCTGTCTTAACTGCGGGTCGGTCAAGCCGGGGTTATGCTTTTTCATAATTGTTGCGCTCATAGCGTCCACAATGGCGTTTGCGCCCTGCACCTGCTTGACTGCTGTTCCATTTACATAGATTTCAAGGTCAGCCATAAGCCGGGGAAAATCCGGGTGCGCCGCCAGTTCGCACAAAAGGAAATTGTCAATCAATCCGCTCTTTAATAGTTCAATCATATCGTCACTCAAACGCAGGTCTGCAAGATCGGCGTTTGGGTGATTTTTTGTTTCTGACAGCCCCAGCAGATAGTCGGCGGTCACACCGTAAAACTTCGCCAGCTTGATAAGGGCATAGTGGCTGATGTCCTTGAAGTCGTCCGCTTCATAGCTGCCTAGCGCAGACTTGGAGAGTTTGGTTTCCTCCGCAAGCTGTTCCAGCGTCAGCCCACGCTCCACACGCAGGTCTTTCAATCGTTCTTGTATGGATAGTTCCACGCTCTCCCTCCTTGTCTGTCCGATAACTGGAATTTTTGAGCCTTCACTATTGCTATTGCGGTCGGGCTTCCCGACGTGCAAGGAAAAAGACTCCCTCATAATAAATCCAGATTACATTATCACTTACAACAAAAAAATTTTTTCCAAGAAAATCCTCTCCTACCGCAACTGATACGAGGGAAACAGAATCGATTTCACTCCACCATTCTCCCAAATTTGCATTGTAATCTTCAAGCATTCGTTCGTATGTGTATTTTTCTGTATCATAGGTGTATCTGTCTATTTCAAAAGAATTTCCATCTAAAGTTATAGAATCTCCTGCGTAGGTAATTGTGCTTTGACCGAGTTTTTCGACGGTATCCGCTGAAACAGCAGAGACTTCCGCTGCCTGATAATCCCATATATACCATATACCATAGAAAGAAAGCGCATCAGAGACAGATGTATCTTCTGCGGAGCTTCCTTCCGCAACGATAGAACCCTTTGATACTTCCTCTTTTTGCGGTTCTGATCGGTCGCTACAACCGGACATCATAAATGCAGACAAAACGCAAAGCGACAAAATTTTTACATATTGTTTCATGTTTTCTTCCTTTCCAATCCCGATTTGTTGTTCTGTCATTTTCATTCTACCACATTTCCGAGAGCGTGGAAATAGGGAGTTTTCCGGGCTGATTTCCGACTTTACGGATATACGGGACGAGCGTTCTTTTAGGTGTAGACTTATCTTAGTTCATCGATGAGCCGCACCTTGAAAACAGAATGACCGTCCGAAAAGGAACACCCGGTGGGGGAAGCACCGCAAGAAGCCGGATAAGGGACAAAGTGTCCCGAAGTCCGGGGAGCGTGCCAACGCCGGGAGCCTTTCGGGGAGAACGGCAAAAGGAAACGGAGGAACGCATGAAAAATAGCCTATACAAAGATTTACCGCCGTTGGAGCGCAGGCCGGACGGTTCCCTCTACCGCATGACCCCGGCGCAGAGGAAACAGGCCAACGCCCTAATCCGGCGGGAGTGCTGCAACTGTGAAAACGGGGATTGTATCGCCCTTGACGACGGGGACAGCCGCACCTGCCCGCAGATGATTTCTTTCTCGGTCTGCTGCAAGTGGTTCCGCTGGTCGGTCTTGCCGCTTGTGGGGACGCTGGAAGCGGAGATTTACCGGGATAAGGATTTGAAACGCTGCGCGGTCTGCGGCGGCGTGTTCGTCCCGAAGTCCAACCGGGCCAAATACTGCCCGGACTGCGCCGCCAGAGTTCACAGGCGGCAGAAAACAGAAAGTGAACGGAAAAGGAGGTCAAGCGTGGACAGTTAGGGCTTAAAAAGTCCTTGATTTACAAGGCTTCCAGAGCGCAAAACCGGGAGAGGTGGTATAAAGTATCGCCCTCCCACGAAAATGCCTTTCTAATCGTCCATAAAGCACACTATGACAAACACGATTTATATTCATCAGCCGGAAAAGGCGGTCAGCTTCACCCGGCTCCCCAATTTTCTCTTTGAAGCCCCCACATTCCAGCCTTTGAGCAACGAAGCGAAGCTGCTGTATGCCTTTATCCTGCGGCGGGCGGAGTTATCCCGGAAAAACGGGTGGGCGGACGAGTACGGGCGCATTTACCTGTACTATCCAATCTGTGAGGTGGTCGCCCTGCTCCGTTGCGGGCGGCAGAAAGCAGTCAATACCCTGCGGGAATTGCAGTATGCGGAGCTGATTGACATTAAGAAACAGGGCTGTGGAAAACCCAACTGTATTTACCCAAAATCCTATGAAGCGGCATCAAACGCCGTCTTCAAGAAATCCGGTTCTGGAACGCCGGAGGTCTGAAAAGCGTACCCGACAAGTACGATAATCAGCCCTCTTGAAGTACGAAAACCGGACGGAAGATAGAAATACAGAGATTAAAAATACCCAATTATATCGATTCCATTCCAATCCTATCAGAGATAATTCCGGCGGGATTTTCCTGTGGAAAAGTCCCGGATAGGAAAGGAATGGGGAAAGGAGTTTATGGCACAACACGCAATTTTACGCTTTGAGAAACACAAGGGCAACCCGGCAAGGCCGCTGGAAGCCCACCACGAACGGCAAAAGGAGCAGTACGCCAGCAATCCCGATATTGACACCAGCCGGAGCAAATACAACTTCCACATCGTCAAGCCGGAGGGTAGATACTACCACTTTATTCAGAGCCGCATTGAACAGGCAGGCTGCCGGACAAGGAAAGACAGCACCCGCTTTGTCGATACGCTGATAACCGCCAGCCCGGAGTTTTTCAAGGGGAAGTCCCCAAAGGAGATACAGGCGTTTTTCCAGCGGGCGGCAGACTTCCTCATCGGACGGGTAGGCCGGGAGAATATCGTGTCGGCTGTGGTACACATGGACGAGAAAACGCCCCACCTGCATTTGACCTTTGTTCCGCTGACAAAGGACAACCGCCTGTGCGCGAAGGAGATTATCGGCAACCGGGCGAATTTGACGAAGTGGCAGGACGATTTTCACGCCTATATGGTGGAGAAGTACCCGGATTTGGAGCGTGGGGAGAGCGCCAGCAAGACAGGCCGGAAGCATATCCCCACCCGGCTTTTCAAACAGGCGGTCAGCCTCTCCAAACAGGCAAGGGCGATTGAAGCCACGCTGGACGGTATCAATCCGCTGAACGCAGGGAAGAAGAAAGAGGAAGCCCTCGCCATGCTGAAAAAATGGTTCCCGCAGATGGAGAACTTCTCCGGGCAGTTGAAGAAATACAAGGTCACGATAAATGACCTTTTGGAAGAAAACAAAAAGCTGGAAGCAAGAGCCAGAGCCAGCGAAAACGGTAAGATGAAAGACCGCATGGAACGGGCGAAGCTGGAAAGCGAATTACAGAACATGCAAAGGCTGGTTGACCGTATCCCGCCGGAGGTGCTGGCGGAACTGAAACGGCAGCGGCACACAACAAAGGAAAGGTGATTGATTATAAGCAGAATTTCACGCCGCCGGCGGGCGGCATTGTACCTTGAAAATTGAATATGGGAGGTTCTATGGAGCATATCAGATACAGGAAAGAAACAGAGGTCGTAACTTTTCAGGGAAAGGAAATCACGCTGGAAAATCTCTCCCCGGTGTTCACGCCGGAGCAGGAAGCGGCGAAACGCCGGGAGTTGGAGCAGCAGCTTTATGAGGTATTCCGCAAGTACGCCGATAAGCGGCAGAGCGAGGAAGCCGGGGCGTAAGATTTTCCGAAGCCACCGTTGATTTGCGGGGCTGCTGGCGGTATAATAAAAGTGTCAGCAGCTCCGTTTCTTTTTTAAGAAAAGGAGCGACAATATGAACAACAGAATAGACGCAATCTATGCAAGACAATCGGTAGACAAAAAGGACAGCATTTCCATTG
>JAUNJI010000006.1:29426-34954 GCA_030533295.1 Eubacteriales bacterium | reverse complement strand
TAAAGCACCCCACTTCTTATCCAGTATACCATACTGTCTAACAAATGGGGTGCGGTTCAGCGGTCGCCTGCGGGGCTTTTGGCGGGGAACGGCGGCCGAAACGGCCGATTGGCGGGCGGGGGGATCACCCCAGCCGCTCCATGAAGGGCGCGGCCGATTTGGCCATCAACCGCTTGGTGCCCTTTTGGTCGAAGGCGATCTCGAGCAGCGCGTCGCCGCCCATCGGCTTGACCGACACCACCAGCCCCTCGCCAAAGGCGCGGTGGCGCACGCGACAGCCCGCGGGATAGTCCGGCAGGGCGGCTGCCGTCTGCGGCCGGGCGGCCGAGATGGACACCGCCGCCGGTGACACCGACCGCGCCCGCGCGACCTGCGGCCGCGCCAGACCGGGATCGGGGCGGGTGGCCTGCTGGAACAGCCGTCCCTCGACGATGTTGCTGTCCAGCGTCTCGCGCGGCATCTCGTCGATGAAGCGCGAGGGATGGGCGTACTGAGTGCGGCCATAGAGCAGGCGGCGCTCGGCGCAGGTCAGGCAGAGCTGCTCCTTGGCGCGGGTGAGCGCCACATAGCACAGCCGCCGTTCCTCCTCCATGTCCTCCTCGCGCTCCATCGCGCGGAAACCGGGGAACAGCCCGTCCTCCATGCCCGCGAGAAAGACCACCGGGAACTCCAGCCCCTTGGCTGCGTGCATGGTCATCATGAGCACGGCGTCCTCGCCCTCGGCCGACTGGTCGGCGTCGGTGTACAGCGCCATGCCCTCCAAAAAGCTGCCCAGCGAGGGCGTATCGGTCTTGCTCTCGTGATCGACGATATAGGACTTGAGCTCCTCGATGTGCTCGATGCGCCCCTGCGCCTCGATGTCGCCCTTGACCTCGAGCGCCCGGACGTAGCCGGTCTTGTCCAGCAGCTCGTCGTACAGCTCGGAGAGCGACAGGAACTCGCGCTGGCGGCGCAGGTGGTCGATCATCTCGCCGAAGCGCGTCATCGCGGCGGCGGCGCGGGACAGCGCGGGATAGTCGGCGGCGTGGCGCACGACCTCATAGAGCGTCACGCCCTGCGCGAGCGCGAGCTGCGCGGCCGTTTCGACCGACTTATCGCCGATCTTGCGCGCGGGCACGTTGATGATCCGGCGCAGGCGCAGCTCGTCGGCCGGGTTTTCGATCACCCACAGATAGGCGAGCATATCGCGCACCTCGGCGCGGGAGAAGAAATCGCGCCCCTTGTACACGCGGTAGGGGATGCCCGCGCGGATGAACGCCGCCGCGATGTTGTCCGACAGCACGTTGTTGCGGTAGAGCACGGCGTGGTCGCCCCAGCGCCGCCCCTGCTCGACGCTCTCGCGGATGCTGTCCGCGATGTAGGCGGCCTCGCCCTCTTGGCTGTCCGAGCGGTGCAGGCGGATCTTGTTGCCCGCGCCGTGGTCTGTCCAGAGCTCCTTGCCCTTGCGCCCGGCGTTGTTGCGGATCACCTCGTTGGCGGCGTTCAGGATGTTGCCGGTCGAGCGGTAGTTCTGCTCCAAGCGGATCGTCCGCGCGTCCTTGAACTGCTTTTCAAACTCCAAGATGTTGGTGATCGTCGCGCCGCGGAACTTGTAGATCGACTGGTCATCGTCGCCCACGACGCAGATGTTCTCATGATAGCCCGCCAGCAGGCTGGTGAGCACGTATTGGGCGTAGTTGGTGTCCTGATACTCATCGACCAGCACATAGCGGAACTGGTGCTGGTACTGCTCGAGCACGTCGGCATGCTGCTGGAGCAGCAGCACGGTCTTCATGATGATGTCGTCGAAATCGAGGGCGCACGCCTTTTTCATCTCTTTTTCGTAGCGCTGATACACGTCCGCGACCTTTTCGCGCACGTAGTCGCCCGCCGCGTCCGCGCGGAACTGCTTGGGGGTCATCAATTTGTCCTTGGCGCGGGAGATCATGCCGCCGACCATGCGCGGGTCGAAGGTCTTGGTATCCAAGTTCAGCGCCTTGAGCACGCCCGTGAGCACGCGCTTTTTGTCGTCCTCGTCGTAGATGGTGAACGCGCTCTCGAAGCCCAGCAGGTCGCTGTGCCGCCGCAGGATGCGCAGGCAGGCGGTGTGGAAGGTATATGCCCAGACGGCGGAGGCGGCCTGCTCGTCGCCCAGCGCGGCGGTCAGGCGCTCGCGCAGCTCGCGGGCGGCCTTGTTGGTGAAGGTGATCGCGATGATCTGCCATGGCCGCACGGGATCCATCGCGCACAGGCGCTCGGCCTGCGCCCGGTCCTCCGGGCGGGGGTCGGTCAGATACCGGGTCAGCGTCAGCAGGTCGTCCTCGGTCGCGCCGGCGGGGGCATAGTCGCTCGTCAGCCCCTGCCCGAAGCGCAGGATATGGATGATGCGGTCGATCAGCACGGTGGTCTTGCCGCTGCCCGCCCCGGCGAGGATCAGCAGCGGCCCCTCGGTGGCAAAGACCGCCTCGCGCTGGCGGTCGTTGAGCCCGGCGAAGCGCTGCTCGATGATCGCGCGGCGCACGGCGGCATATTTCAGGTCAAATTTAGTCGGTCCCATGGAGCGCCTCGTTTCGTTATCAAGATATGGACACAGTATAGCACAGACTGGCCGGGAACACAAATCCCGGCGCACCGCCGGGCAAAAAAACGCGCCTGCGGGCGTCGCACCGCCGTTTTTGCCCTTGCCAAGCGCGGCAGGTCTGTTACAATAGATGGGTGGGCTGCGCGCGGACGCAGCGCACACGATCAGCCGGGCACTGTCCCGGACAACGAAGGAGAGCAAAACAGCATGAGCAAGGTAGAAGGGTACATCACGAGCATCCCGGATTTTCCCGCGCCGGGCGTGATCTTCCGGGACATCACGACGGTCGTCGGCGATGCGGACGGATTGCAGCTGGCGGTGGACGAGATGGCGGACACGCTGGCGGGCGTCGAGTTCGACGCGATCGCCGGTCTGGAATCGCGCGGCTTTCTGTTCGGGATGCCGATGGCGTATAAGCTGCACAAGGCGTTCATCCCGATCCGCAAGGCGGGCAAATTGCCCCGCGCGACCGTGTCGGCCAGCTATGCACTGGAATACGGCACGGCCACGATCGAGGTGCACGAGCAGGACATCCGGCCGGGGATGCGGATCGTGCTGGTGGACGACCTGATCGCCACCGGCGGCACGCTCGAGGCGGCGGCGCAGCTGCTGCGGCGGTGCGGGGCGGAGGTCGTGCAGGCGGTCTGCCTGCTCGAGCTCAAGGGGCTGCATGGGCGCGAGCGGCTCACGGCGTGCCCGGTGTCCACCGTGGTCGCCTACGACGGCAAGTGAACCGATAGAGAGAAGAAAGGGGCAAAAAGATGTTAGAACGTGTGTTCAAGCTATCCGAAAAGGGGACGACGGTCAAGACCGAGGTCATGGCCGGCATCACGACCTTCATGACCATGGCGTACATCCTCGCGGTCAATCCGAGCATCCTCGGCACGACCGGCATGGATCCGACCGCCGTGCTGCTCGCGACGGCGCTGGCGTCCTTCCTCGGCACGGTGTGCATGGCGCTGATGGCCAACCTGCCGTTCGCGCTGTCGGCCGGCATGGGGCTGAACGCCTTCATGGCGTACACGGTCGTCGCGGGCTATGGATACAGCTGGCAGGTCGCGCTGCTGGCGGTGCTCGTCGAGGGACTGGTGTTCATCGTGCTGTCGCTGACCAACGTGCGCGAGGCGATCTTCAACGCGATCCCGCTGACGCTCAAAAAGGGCGTGTCGGTCGGCATCGGCCTGTTCATCGCGTTCATCGGCCTGCAAAACGCCGGCCTGTGCGTCGATGCGAGCACGCTGGTCACGATCACCAGCTTCACCGATGACTTTCATAGGTCGGGCATCTGCGCGCTGCTGGCGCTGATCGGCCTGTTCCTGATGGCCGTGCTGTATCTGCGCCGCGTCAAGGGCGCGATCTTGTTCGGCATCCTGCTCACGTGGATCTTGGGGATGCTGTGCGAGTGGACGGGGCTCTATGTGCCCGATGCGGCGGCGGGCTACTATACGCTGTTCCCCGCGCTGGAGATGACCGATTTCAGCAGGTTGGGGCTGACCTTCGGCCAGTGCTTCCACGTGGATATGAGCGAGGTCACGCTCATCAACTTCATCGTCGTGGTGTTCTCGTTCCTGTTCGTGGACATCTTCGACACGCTGGGCACGCTGATCGGCGTGGCCACCAAGGCCAAGATGCTCGATGCCGATGGCCGCCTGCCCGGGATCCGGCCTGCGCTGCTGTCGGACGCGATCGCGACCTCGGCGG
Organism: Eubacteriales bacterium; assembly: GCA_030533295.1. Taxonomy (GTDB): domain Bacteria; phylum Bacillota; class Clostridia; order Oscillospirales; family Butyricicoccaceae; genus Agathobaculum. The sequence continues at coordinate 30,693 of JAUNJI010000006.1, read as the reverse complement.
GCGCGGTGCTCGGCACCTCGACCACGACGACCTTCGTCGAGTCGGCCTCGGGCGTGGCGGTCGGCGGCCGCACCGGCCTGACCGCGCTGGTCACGGCGGTGCTGTTCCTCGCGTCCACGCTGTTCGCGCCGATCTTCACCGCGATCCCCGCGTTCGCGACCGCGCCCGCGCTGATCATGGTCGGCTTTCTGATGGTGGGCACGGTCACGGAGATCCGCTTCGATGAGGAGCACTTGACCGAGGCCATCCCGGCCTATCTGGCGATCATCGCCATGCCGCTGTTTTACAGCATCTCGGAGGGCATCTCGCTCGGGATCATCTCCTATGTGCTGCTCGGTCTGGCGGCGGGCAAGGGCAAGAAGATCGCGCCGCTGATGTATGTGCTGGCGGTGCTGTTCGTGCTCAAGTACATCTTCCTGTAAAAAAACGCGCCAAGCGCCCGGCTCAGGCCGGGCGCTTTTTCGCTGAGCGGGATAAAAATCGTATGGCGGCTATTCCCTCTGTTATTTTCCGGCAAAGCCTGCGGATGGATCGGGATATACTGGAAAAACCAAGGGAGGCATCACGACATGGACAAGCAAAGGACGAGACGGGCTGCGCCGCAGCTCGCGGGTCGGGCGGCGGCGGTCGCTGCGCGGCTGTGGAACGAGGAGCATCTGCACACGCTGGTCAGGGGCGCGCAGCGGTTCGTGCTGTGCGCGGTGCTGGCACGGGGCACCGTGCTCGGCGGCTATGCCCCCTTCGGTCTGGCGATGGCCGCCGCGCAGATGGCGCGGGGCGCCGGGCTGTCGGCGATCGGCGGGGTGGTGTGCGGCATCATGCTGCTGGGCGACGGCCTGCGGGGCGGCGTCTATGCGGCGGCGGCGCTGCTCGTGCTGTGCGTGATGAGCGTGTGCGCCGGGCTGCGCGTCGTGCAGACGCGGTGGTTCGCGCCCGTGGTGGCGACGCTGGCCGGGGCGGCGTGCACCTTCGTGTTCCTGCCGGTGGGCGCGGCGCTCGACAGCGCGGCGGTCTTGACCTTTTTGCTCGTGCAGGGGCTCACGCTGGGCGCGTGCCGGGCGTATGGCGCGGCTCTCGCCCCGCCGCGCGGGGAAAACGACTGGCGGCGGCCGGTCACGCTGCTGGCGCTCACCGCGACCGTGCTGCTGTCGCTCTCCGACCTGACGCTGTTCGGCCTGCTGTCGCCCGCGCGGGTGGCGGCGCTGCTGCTCGTGCTGGCGGCGGCCTATCTGGGCGGCTCGACGGTCGGGGCGGCGGTCGGCGTGGC
>JAUNJI010000006.1:22711-29326 GCA_030533295.1 Eubacteriales bacterium | reverse complement strand
TGCTGGCGGCGGCCTATCTGGGCGGCTCGACGGTCGGGGCGGCGGTCGGCGTGGCGATGGATCTGAGCGTGGGCAGCGGGGCGCTGTTCACCTGCTGCTATGGGCTGTGTGCGCTGGTCGCCGGGCTGTTCCGCGGCGGCGGACGGGGCTGGTTCGCGGTGTGTGCGCTGGGGGCGGGGCTGTGCGCGGCCATGCTGGGCGTCGAGCACGCGCTGTGCGCGGCGCTGGTCGCCGAGCTGATCTGCGCGGTCGTGGCGTTCGCGGCGCTGCCGCCGGTGCTGTGGGACGCCCTGCGTAAGAGCCTGCTGCCCGAGCCGCTGGTCGGCGAGGGGGCGCAGCGCAGCGTGCGGCAGCGGGCGGGACAGTGCGCCAGCGAGGCTGCGCAGGCGTTCTATGAGCTCTATCTCGCCATGCTCAACGGCGTCAGCGAGGGGCGGGCGGCGGGCGACCAGAACGTGCGCGTGGTGTTCGACCGCGCCAGCGACCGCGTGTGCAAAAACTGCGTGCTGTGTGCCCAATGCTGGCAGCGCGACCATTTGACCACGCTGGCCGCGCTCAGCGACGTGACCCAGCCCATGCTGCGGCGCGGCCGCGCCGAGCTGAGCGACTTCCCCTATCATTTCGCCTCGCGCTGCGTGCACCTGCCCGAGCTGATGCGGGCGATCAACAGCGCGCTGTTCGCCCTGCGCGAGCGCGAGAGCCTGCGGCGGCAGCGGGAGGAGGAGCAGAGCCTGCTGGCGCGGCAATATGCGGGCATCACCGACATCCTGCGCCAGATCGGCGCGGAGATCGGCCGCGATGTGATGGCGCAGCCGCTGCTCGAGCGGCAGATCCGGCGGTATACCGCGGCCTTCGGCTGGATCGACCGCGTGTGCGCCGTGCGCGACGCACAGGGGCGGCTGGTGGTCGAGCTGTATGGCGAGGGCACCGAGGACGTGCTCGGGCAGGGCGAGGGCTTTTCGGCGGGGCTGTCCGCGCTGCTGGGCGTCAGCCTGACCTGCCCGCAGCGGGTCGAGGACGAGCGCGGATCCTACCTCGTGCTGCGCGAGCGAGCGCCCTTCCGCGCGATCGTCGGCATCGGCCGACAGCAAAAGGAGGGCTCGCCGGTCTCGGGCGACACCGGCTGCTATTTTTTGACCGACGCGGGCGTGGCCTGCCTGCTGTTGGCCGACGGCATGGGCTCGGGCACGGCCGCCGCGCAGGACAGCCGGATGCTCGTCACCTCGCTCGAGCGCTTTTTGCGCGCGGGGATCTCGGTCGCGGATGCGCTGCACGCGGTGTCGCCGGCGCTGCGGCTGCGGTCGGACGGCACACGCTTCACCACGCTGGACGCGCTCACGCTCGACCTGTTCACCGGCCGGGCGGACAGCCTGAAATGCGGAGCCGCGCCGTCCTACCTGCGCACGGGCGGACAGTGGTCGGTGCTGAGCGGCAAGGCGCTGCCGATCGGTCTGGCGGAGGAGGATGCGCTGGGCGAGCCGGTGCCGCTGCGGCTGGAGGATGGCGATGTGTTCGTCATGCTGTCTGACGGGATCTCGGATGGGACAGAGGACGGCTGGGTACGCGACACACTGAAGGCGCACGCGGACGACAGCCCCAAGGAGCTGGCGATGCAGCTCGTGACCGAAGCGCGCGGCCGCGGCCACGAGGACGACCGCACCGCGCTCGTGCTGCGCATCGAAAAACGGCAGACCGCCGCGGCATGGGGATGACTGTGCCCGCGAGGGTCGATACTGCCGATAAAGGGAGGGATCTCGATATGGTCAAGGGCGTGAGCCAGCGTGTGGTGATCGTGCGGCCGGACGACCGCGGTCTGTTCGAGCAGGCGATCTTTCTGGTGCGCGATCATGCCGCGCCGCGCCACGATGCCGTGCGCGAGGCGTGCCGCATCGCCAACAGCTATCTGGCGGAGCGGTCGCCCCGACGCGGCCGGATCGCGTGGTGCAAGCTGGCGGCGGCGTTCCTGCTGGGGGCGCTGCTGGCCAGCGCGGCGTGGGTGCTGCTGTGGATGCTGTGGATACCGCAGGGTTTGTAAACAGATCGAAAATTGCGGCTCCGTTCCCTTGTTTTGGGCGGAGCCGCTTGGTATACTAAAAAGGATGGCAGATCGAACAGAAAGGGCGGGGAGGACACATGACGGCCGATCAATTTTTCACCTTGTTCCATCAGTACGGACTGATCCTGGTGTGCGCGGTGATCTTTTGCGAGTATATGAACCTGCCCGGCTTTCCGGCGGGGGTCATCATGCCGTCGATCGGCGTGCTGATCGCGCAGAGCGAGCTGTCGCTGCCGCTGACCATCGTGCTGAGCGTGGTGTCCGGCCTGCTGGGCAGTCTGGTGATCTACGGGCTGTGCTATTGGGGCGGCGAGCCGATCATGGAAAAGCTGTTCGGCAAGAGCGACAAGTTCCGCTCGTTCGTGCGGCGCTGCCACGACTATATCGACGCGCAGCATGGGCGCGGGCTGGCGCTGTGCCGGATCATCCCGGTGCTGCGCACGATCGTGTCGATCCCGGCCGGGCTGATCCGGATGCCCGTGCGGTGGTTCATCGGCTGGTCGGCGCTCGGGATCACGGTGTGGAACAGCGTGCTGATCGCCTTCGGCTATGTGTTCAGCGCCAAGCTGCTGTCTTGGCTGTGAGGGCGGGCTTGCCGCCCTTCGTTTCGTTTTCGCGCGTTTCAGGCCGCCGCAGGGCGGTCTTTTCGGCGTTTGGCGGTCGTTACCATATTGCAATTTGCAATCGACAGGGGCTTGTGATACAATATAGTCCGTTGATTTGAGCACAGTGGGGGAGCGGTATGCAGATCGGTCAAGTAAAAATAGCAGGGCGGCTGGCGCTGGCGCCGATGGCGGGCGTGACCGACCGCGCCTTCCGGCAGATCTGCCGCGCCCACGGCGCGGCGCTGACCGTGACCGAGATGGTGTCCGCCAAGGCGCTGTGCTACAAGGACAAAAAAACGCCCCGTCTGCTCGAGCTGGCGCCGGACGAACGGCCGGCGGCGGCGCAGATCTTCGGGCACGAGCCTGCCTCGATGGCCGAGGGCGCCAAGATCGCGCGGGCGCTGTCCGGGTGCGCGCTGATCGACATCAATATGGGCTGCCCCGCGCCCAAGATCGCGGGCAACGGCGACGGCGCGGCGCTCATGCGCGACCCGGCGGGCGCGGCGCGGGTGATCGAGGCGGTCGTCGGCGCGGTCGATGTGCCGGTCACGGTCAAATTCAGGCTGGGCTGGGACGAAAAGAGCAAGAACTATCTGGACTTCGCCCGCATGGCCGAGCAGGCCGGGGCGGCGGCGATCGCGGTGCATGGCCGCACCCGCGCCCAGCAGTACAGCGGCACGGCCGACTGGGACGCGATCGCGGCGGTCAAGGCGGCGGTGTCCATCCCGGTGATCGCCAACGGCGACGTGGCCGAGCCGCAGGACGCGGTGCGCATCCTGTCGCACACCGGCGCGGATATGGCGATGATCGGGCGCGGGGCGCTGGGCGACCCGTGGATCTTCGAGCGGGCGAACGCCCTGCTCGATACCGGCGTCTGTCCGCCGCTGCCGCCGTTTGCCGAGCGGATCGACACCGCCGTGCGGCAGATCGAGCTGGCGGCCGCGCACAAGGGCGAGCGCGTCGCCCTGCTCGAGGCGCGGCGGCACGTCAACTGGTATCTCAAGCGACAGAGCGGCCTCAAGGCGTTCAAAACGCGCATCTGTGCGCTCGAGCGGCTGGAGGAGCTGTATCGGTTGGCCGACGAGCTCAAGCAGGCGGTCGAATGAACGGACGGACACGCGGGACAGCAGAGGAGGGGCGAGGCGCTGTGGAGGAAAAGAACATCCTGATCCGGGCACGGCGCGGCGATCTGCCCGCCTTCGAGGAACTGGTGCGCCGCTACGAGCGGCGGGTATACGCGATCGCGCTGCGCTCGTCCGGCTCGCCCGAGGACGCGGCCGACATCGTGCAGGAGGTGTTCCTGCGGGCATGGCGGTCGATCGAGTCCTTTCGGGGGGACAGCGGCTTCTCCACGTGGCTGTTCCGCATCACGGTCAACCAGTGCATCGATCACGCGCGGCGGCAGCGCAGCCAGCCGGTGACGCAGCCGCTGACCATCGGGGAGGACGAGGGCGAGCGTCCGCTGCCCGACCCCGCGCCCACGCCCGAGGAGCGGCTGGACACGCGCGAACTGGGGCGCGCACTGGCGGACGCGCTCGCGCAGATCAGCGAGGAGCACCGGCGCATCGTGCTGCTGCGCGATGTGTCCGGCCTGAGCTATACCGAGATCGCCGAGGCGCTCGAGATCAGCGAGGGCACGGTCAAATCCCGCCTGTCGCGGGCACGCCTCGCCCTGCGCGAGATCTTGCTCGCACGCGGGAACTTCTTGCCGTCTACCTCGTCTAACGATAACGAAGGAGGCGGAGACGCATGAGCGAGGAAGAATATTTCCGCCAGCTCTGTTCCAACAGCATCGACGGCACGCTGACCGCGCCCGAGCGCGAACAGCTGGCGGCGCATTTGGCGACGTGCCCGGCGTGCGCGGCGCTCGAGCGCGACCTGCGGCAGATGCGGACGCTGCTCGCTGTCGAGGATACGCTGCCCGAGGGGCTGCATGAGACGGTCATGCAGCGCTTGCAGCAGGAGGATAAGCTGCGCGTGGTGCAGCCGGAAAAGCCGGTGCGCCGGATGCCGGCCTTGACCATGGTGGCGGCGGCTGCGGTCGTCGTGCTGGTCGTGCTGGGGGGCGGGCTGATGCCCTCGCTCAGCACGGTGGGCAGCGCGGGGGGCGGCGCGGCCGCCGAGCGGGCGACCGCTGCGCGGTATCTGGACGAGGAGCGGGGCGCCGGTGGGACAGTGCCCGCGGTGCTGCCCGGGGCAGACGCCGCGGCAGCCGATGCCGGACAGCCGCAGGACGGCCTGCCGCAGCCCGCGCAGACCGAGACCGCGCCGGTGGCCGATGCCTCGGCCGAAACGAGCCGGACGCTGACCGTGCCCGAGGCGCTGCGCGGCGCGACCGTCGCGCATTGCTATCTGGCGGAGGGCGGCGGCGAGCTGCCCGAGATCGGCGGCAAGCTGCTCAACACCGACGCGCACGAATCGTGGTTCCTGCTGGACAACACGATGACCACCTTGCAGGACACGCTGCACCTGATGGAGGACGCGGCGTACGCGATCTCGCCCTTCGAGGGCGTGGGGCTGGCGCTGGACAGCAAGGCGACCTCGTGGCTGCTGGTCGTCGTGCGCGGGGACTGAGGGCATCCGCTTGGACGATCTGCCCAAGCGGATGCGGCCGGACCGCATGAATTTTTTACACAAATTTCGTCTGATCGCTTGACTTTGGGAAAGACTTGTAGTAATCTATAATGGCACCCGCGAAAAGCGGGGAAAACGCGATGATGCCGGAGATTGCTGCCGCAGGCAGGTAACTTCGGCGGAGTAGGTCCGACGATCGGGCGGTTGAGATAACTGCTATCAGCCAAACAGGCTTTCCTATGCCTCAAGGCAAAAACGCAATGTTCCTGCATAGATCCGGGACTGACGGTGCGCGCATCGCCAAGCCGGTAGCCGGAACCACTTGTGTTTCTTTACCATGACCGGATCATTACACTACCAGTGTGCCCGGTTATTTTCATGCCCGCATATGATACACACGGCGGGGTTGCAGTTTCTCTCCGTAGCGAGTCAAGACATTATTCTAATGTATGGCACACATACGAGGAGGAAAAACCAACATGGCAAACGCACAGAAGATCCGTATCCGTCTGAAGGCATACGATCATGAGCTGATCGACCAGTCCGCTGAGAAGATCATCGAGACCGCCAAGCGCAACGGCGCCAAGGTCTCGGGTCCGATCCCGCTGCCGACCGAGAAGCAGATCGTCACCATCCTGCGCGCGGTGCACAAGTACAAGGATTCCCGCGAGCAGTTCGAGCGCCGCACCCACAAGCGCCTGATCGACATCATCAACCCGAATCAGGCCACCATCGAGGCGCTGACCACCCTCGACCTGCCGGCTGGCGTCGAGTTCGAGGTCAAGCTCTGAGCCCTCGCCGGGCTTTCGTGGAGGAACGAAGCGCGAGACAGCGTGCTCGTGCGGTATCCTCCTACCCCCCATCTGTCTACAAGCGGCCGGGATGACCCGCCGGCTGCTTGAAACCCTGCCGCGATACGCGCGGCGAGGTCAAGTTGGCGGCCAAATGCCGTCAACCAATAACCTTCAAGGAGGAAAAATACGATGCTGCAAAAAGCAATGATCGGCAAGAAGGTCGGCATGACCCAGATCTTCGATGCTGATGGCAAGGTCATCCCCTGCACGGTGATCGAGGCAGGCCCCTGCGTCGTCACCCAGATCAAGACCGTCGAGAAGGACGGCTATGACGCGGTCCAGTTCGGTTTCGAGGACATCAAGGAGCGCAAGCTCAACAAGCCGGAGAAGGGCCACCTGAAAAAGGCGGGCGACGCGCTCAAGAAGTACCTCAAGGAGTTCCGCTTCGCGGATTGCTCCACCTTCCAGCTGGGCGACGTGGTCAAGGCCGATATGTTCGTCGAAGGCGACTATGTCGATGTGACCGGCACCTCGAAGGGCAAGGGCTATGCGGGCGTCATCAAGCGCTTCAACGCAGGCCGCTCGC
>JAUNJI010000006.1:0-22611 GCA_030533295.1 Eubacteriales bacterium | reverse complement strand
TCGAAGGGCAAGGGCTATGCGGGCGTCATCAAGCGCTTCAACGCAGGCCGCTCGCCGATGAGCCACGGCGCAGGCCCGATGCACCGTCATCAGGGCTCGATGGGCGCGTGCTCCGATCCGTCCAAGATCATGAAGGGCAAAATGATGCCCGGCCACATGGGCGCAGAGCAGGTCACGGTGCAGAACCTCGACGTCGTCAAGGTGGATGCGGCGCTCAACCTGATCGCCGTTTGCGGCGCGGTGCCCGGCCCCAAGGGCGGCATCGTGGTGCTCAAGAACACGGTGAAGAACAACAAGGTCGCCAAGGGCGAGGCTGGCGTCAGCAAGAACCCGCAGAAGGCTTCCGCGAGAAAGTAAGGGAAGGAGGAGCAACTCATGCCTAAAGTAGCAGTTTTTGATATGACCGGTAAGCAGACCGGCGAGATGGAGCTGAACGAGGCCGTTTTCGGCATCGAGCCCAATGTGCACGTGATGCACGCAGCAGTCAAGAATCATCTGGCCAACCAGCGTCAGGGCACCCAGTCCACGCTGACCCGCGCCGAGGTGCGTGGCGGTGGCATCAAGCCGTGGCGCCAGAAGGGCACCGGCCGCGCCCGTCAGGGCTCGATCCGTGCGCCGCAGTGGACGCACGGCGGTATCGCGCTCGGCCCCAAGCCGCGTTCCTATAATTACAGCCTGACCAAAAAGACCAAGCGTCTGGCGATGCTCTCCGCCCTGTCCGCTAAGGCGGCTGCCGGCGAGATCGTCGTGATCGACGGCCTGGATATGGGCGAGATCAAGACCAAGAGCTTCGCCGGTTTCCTCAAGGCGGTGGACGCGACCGGCAAGAGCCTGGTCGTCACCCCGGAGGTGCGTAAGAACGTCGTCAAGTCCGCGGCCAACATCCCGGGCGTGCGCACGACGATCGCATCGACCCTGAACGTATATGACATCCTCAACGCCGACAAGTTCATCATCGACAAGGCGGCGGTCGAAAAGCTGCAGGAGGTGTACGCATAATGAAGTTCGCTTATGATATCATCAAGAAGCCGATCATCACCGAGCGTTCGATGATGGGCGCGCAGAACAACAAGTACACCTTCGAGGTCGCCATCGATGCTGGCAAGATCGAGATCAAGAAGGCGGTCGAGGAGATCTTCGGCGTCAAGGTCAAGAAGGTCAACACCATCAAGCTGCCGGGCAAGTGGAAGCGCATGGGCGTCCACGTCGGCAAGCGTCCGGACATCAAGAAGGCGATCGTCACCCTGACGCCGGATTCCAAGGGCATCGAGCTGTTTGAGAACATGATGTAAGGCGTCTAGGGGGGACGCTGTCCCCCCTAGATACGAGAAAAGTTCCGAAGAAACTTTTCTCGATACCCCCCCTCTCGTCTGCACGGCGGACGAGGACGCGCCGCCACGGCGCGGGCAGCGGTGTTTTGACCGGGCGGTGCCCGGCCAAAACGAGCCCCTGCGGGGCATGAGATCGCACGAGAGCGCTGCGCTGCTCGTGCCTGTATGGGGAGACACCCCGATAAGAAACAGTATCAAGGAGTTGAAGATCTAAATGGCTATCAAGACTTTCAGCCCGACGACGCCCTCGCGCAGAAATATGACTGTGCTCTCCTACAAGGGTCTGTCTAAGGTGAAGCCCGAGAAGAGCCTTCTCGAAAAGGTCAAAAAGACCGCCGGCCGCAACAGCTATGGCCGCATCACCGTTCGCCACATCGGCGGCGGCAACAAGAAAAAGTACCGCATCATCGACTTCAAGCGTCAGAAGATGGAGATGCCCGCTACCGTCAAGACGCTCGAGTACGATCCCAATCGTTCGGCCAACATCGCGCTGATCCAGTATGAGGACGGCGAGAAGGCGTATATCCTCGCGCCCGAGGGCCTGAACATCGGCGATCAGGTCATCTCCTCGGCCTCTGCGGACATCAAGCCGGGCAACTGCCTGCCGGTCGAGAACATCCCGGTCGGTACCATGATCCACAACATCGAGCTCTATCCCGGCAAGGGCGCACAGCTCGTCCGTTCCGCTGGCGTCGGCGCGCAGCTGATGGCCAAGGAGAACGGCAAGGCGATGGTCCGTCTGCCCTCCGGTGAGCTGCGTTATGTCCGTCTGGAGTGCAAGGCGACGATCGGCGTCGTCGGCAACGCCGACCACGCCAACGTGCAGCTCGGCAAGGCCGGCCGCACCCGCCATCTGGGCATCCGTCCGACCGTGCGCGGCTCTGTCATGAACCCGTGCGACCACCCGCACGGCGGTGGTGAGGGCAAGAGCCCGATCGGCCGTCCCGGCCCTGTCACCCCGTGGGGCAAGCCCGCGCTGGGTTACAAGACCCGCAAGAGCAACCACCGCACGGACAAGCAGATCGTGCGTCGTCGTAACGGTAAGTGAGAAAGGAGTTAACGTAATATGGGCAGAAGTGTCAAGAAGGGCCCTTTTGTGGCTCCTGAGCTCATCAAAAGAGTCATCGAGATGAACGAAAAGGGCGAGAAGAAGGTCCTCAAGACCTGGTCCCGCGCTTCCACGATCTTCCCCGAGTTCGTCGGCCACACCATCGCGGTGCATGACGGCCGCAAGCACGTCCCGGTATATGTGACCGAGGACATGGTCGGTCACAAGCTGGGCGAGTTTGCTCCCACCCGTACCTACAAGGGTCACGCGGGCAGCAAGACCTCCAACAACGGCAAGTAAGGAGGAGTTAAGGAAACATGGAAGCTAGAGCAATCGTACGCAACGTGCGCATGACCCCGCGAAAGATCAAGCTGATCTGCGATCTGATCCGCGGCAAGGATGCGGGCGAAGCGATGGCCATCATCATGAACACCCCCAAGGCGGCCTGCGAGCCGATGGCGAAGCTCCTCAAGAGCGCAGTCGCCAACGCCGAGAACAACCACGGTATGGACACCGACAAGCTGTACGTCAAGGAAGTGCACGTCGGTCCCGGCCCGATCATGAAGCGCGTCATGCCGCGTGCGCAGGGTCGTGCGTTCCGGATCCTGAAAAGGACGTCGCACATCACGTTGGTACTCGGCGAAAAAGAATAAGGAGGGTCGATCGATGGGTCAGAAAGTAAATCCGAACGGTCTCCGTGTCGGAGTCATCAAAAATTGGGATTCCCGTTGGTTCGCGAAGGACGATGTGTTCGGCGACCTCCTCGTGGAAGACTACAACATCCGTAAGGAACTGAAGAAGCGTCTGTATGACGCGGGCGTTCCGGCGATCGAGATCGAGCGCAAGAACGACGAGATCAAGATCATGATCCAGTGTGCGCGTCCCGGCATGGTCGTGGGCCGCGGCGGCGAGGACATCAAGAACCTCGAGGCCGAGCTGACCAAGAAGTACGGCAAGAAGGTGCGCTGCTCGATCATCGAGATCAAGAACCCGGACACCAATGCGACGCTGGTCGCAGAGAACATCGCCGCGCAGCTCGAGAAGCGCATCGGCTTCCGCCGCGCGATGAAGCAGTCCATGGGTCGCGCGATGCGCATGGGCGCCAAGGGCATCAAGGTGTCCTGCGGCGGCCGTCTGGGCGGCGCGGAGATCGCCCGCACCGAGCATTATCATGAGGGCACCATCCCGCTGCAAACGCTGCGCGCGGACATCGACTATGGCTTCGCCGAGGCCGCGACCACCTATGGCCGCATCGGCGTCAAGGTTTGGATCTACAAGGGTGAAGTGCTGCACGGCGGCCCGCGTCTGGGTCGTTCGATCGAGGCACCCAAGCCCGCATTCGAGCGCCGCGAGCGTCGCGGCCGTGATGACCGCCGCGGCGGTCGCCGCGACTTCGGCCGCGGTAACGGCGGGCGTCGTGCGCCCCGTCAGGAAGGAGGCAACCGCTAATGCTGCTCCCCAAGAGAGTCAAGTATCGTCGCGTGCATCGTGGCCGCCTCAAGGGCAAGGCTCTGCGCGGCAATTTCGTATCGAACGGTGAATTCGGCCTGCAGGCCACCGAGCCCTGCTGGATCACCTCGAACCAGATCGAGGCGGCTCGTATCGCCATGACCCGCTACACCAAGCGTGGCGGTCAGGTCTGGATCAAGATCTTCCCCGACAAGCCCGTGACCGAGAAGCCGGCCGAGACCCGCATGGGTTCCGGTAAGGGCTCGCCCGAGTACTGGGTGGCGGTCGTCAAGCCGGGTCGCGTGCTGTTCGAGATCGCCGGCGTTTCCGAGGAAGTCGCCCGCGAGGCGCTGCGTCTGGCCAGCCACAAGCTGCCCTGCAAGACCAAGTTCGTCGCCCGTGAGAGCAAGATTGGCGGTGAAGCATGATGAAGGCATCTGAGATCAGAGAACTGACGGTCGATGAGCTGACTGTGAAGCTCGGCGACCTGAAGAAGGACCTCTTCAACCTCCGTCTCCAGCTCGCCACCAACCAGCTGGACAACACCAACAAGATCACCGAGGTCAAGCGCGACATCGCGCGCGTCAACACCGTGATCCGCGAGAAGCAGCTCGCGGCTAAGGCGTAAGGGAGGGAAACGAATTGAGCGAAAGAGCATTACGCAAAACGCGAGTCGGCAAGGTCGTTTCCGACAAGATGGACAAGACCATCGTCGTCGCGGTCGAGGATCGTGTAGCACATCCTCTGTATAAGAAGGTCATCCCGCACACCTACAAGCTGAAGGCGCACGACGAGAACAACGAGTGCGGCATCGGCGACAAGGTGAAGGTGATGGAGACCCGCCCGCTGTCCAAGGACAAGCGCTGGCGCCTGGTCGAGATCATCGAGAAGGCGAAGTAAGGAGGAGAGCACATGGTTCAACAGGAAACTTTTCTGCGTGCGGCTGACAACAGCGGCGCGAAGGAACTGAAGGTCATCCGTGTTCTCGGCGGCTCTGCACGCAAGTATGGCAATATCGGCGATGTGGTCGTCTGCTCGGTGCGCAAGTGCACCCCGGGCGGCGGCGTCAAGAAGGGCGATGTCGTCAAGGCGGTCATCGTTCGCAGCGTCAAGGGCCTGCGCCGTGCAGATGGCAGCTATATCCGCTTTGACGAGAACGCTGGCGTCATCATCCGTGACGATAAAAACCCCCGCGGCACCCGTATCTTCGGGCCTGTCGCGCGTGAGCTGCGTGACAAGGATTACATGAAGATCCTGTCGCTCGCTCCGGAAGTGCTGTAAGGAGGTCGCCAACAAATGAACACTCTGCATGTAAAGACGGGCGACACCGCAGTCGTTCTTTCCGGCAAGGAGAAGGGCAAGCGCGGCAAGGTCCTGTCCGTCGATCCCAAGAAGGGCATGGTCGTGATCGAGGGCGTCAACATGGTCAAGTGCCATACCAAGCCCCGTCGCCAGGGCGAGACCGGCGGCATCATCGAGCGCGAGGGCGCGCTGCGCGCCTGCAAGGTGATGCGCGTTTGCCCCAAGTGCAACAAGCCGACCCGCCCGGCGCACAAGTTCGCCGAAAACGGCGCCAAGCTGACGGTGTGCAAGCACTGTGGCGAGACACTTTAAGGAAGAGGAGGCAAACGATCAATGGTTCCGAATATGAAAGCGAAATACACCGCGGACGTTGCGCCTGCTCTGATGAAGAAGTTCCAGTATAAGAGCACGATGCAGATCCCGACGATCGACAAGATCGTCATCAACGTCGGCTGCGGCAAGGAAGCCAACGGCAACTCCAAGGTGATCGAGTCCGTCGTTCGCGACATCACGCTGATCACCGGCCAGAAGCCGGTCGTGACCCACGCGAAGAAGTCGGTCGCGAACTTCAAGCTCCGCGAAGGTATGCCGGTCGGCGTCAAGGTCACGCTGCGCCGCGACCGGATGTGGGAGTTCCTCGATCGCCTGTTCAACGTCGCGCTGCCGCGCGTGCGCGATTTCCGCGGCATCAACGGCGATGCGTTCGACGGCCGCGGCAACTATGCCCTCGGCCTGAAGGAGCAGCTGATCTTCCCCGAGATCTCCTACGATCAGATCGACAAGATCCGCGGCATGGACGTGGTCATCTGCACCACGGCGCAGACCGATGAAGAAGCCAAAGAGCTGCTCACCCTGATGGGCGCTCCGTTCGCGAAGTAAGGGAGGAGACTGATAATGGCTAAAAAGGCAATGATCCTCAAGCAGCAGGCGAAGCCGAAGTTCTCTACCCGCGCTTACAACCGCTGCAAGATCTGCGGCCGTCCGCACGCCTACCTGCGTGATTTCGGCATCTGCCGCATCTGCTTCCGTGAGCTGGCCTACAAGGGCCAGATCCCGGGCGTGCGCAAGGCGAGCTGGTAAGCAACGCCCGGCTCGTTCGGCCGGCGGGCAGAGCTCGCCGCCGAAGCGCTCGGCCGCGCAGAGCGCGGACGGTACCGGGGCTGCGAAGCGTTCCGCGCGATGGGACGTTCGCCCGCCCCTGCGATCGAGGGTCGGGGCAGCGCCCCGGCGCTTGGTGCGGATAGAGGTGCGCCTCTGTTCGCGCTTTGGGCACGCACGATGCGTGTCGAGACCACGAAGGCGGGCGCTCCGAGCGTCCGCTTTTTTGGAAGGCAGCGGTCGAAAAGTACCGATCATGGTACGTTTCAGGCGTTTTGACGGGAACGAAATCGGAATATTTGATAAAAATATGCAGATCGTTGCTTGCAAGAACGCACCAGACCATGCTATAATAAATCGATAGCCCGCATCGCGGGCTTGTCGGCTGTGCGGTGCACAGCCGTGTCCCAGCCGCTGGCTGTGGAAGGGCCACAGACAGTGTAAAGAAAAGTGGGAGGCAAACAGGTCAATCAGGACGGGGATCCGACCCAGCCCCGATCCGATCGCTGCACTACCCCCAAACTTCTTGCAAAGGAGAGCATTTATGCAGATCACCGATCCCATCGCGGATATGCTGACTCGTATCCGCAACGCCGGCAATGCTCGTCATGCCAGCGTGGACGTACCCGCGTCCAAAATGAAGAAAGCGATCGCCCAGATCCTGCTCGACGAAGGCTATATCAAGGCTTTCGAGGTCGTGGAGGGCAATACGCAGGGCATCATCCGCATCACGCTCAAGTATGTGGATGGCCGCCAGAAGGCGATCACTGGGCTCAAGCGCGTTTCCAAGCCGGGCCTGCGTGTATACGCCGGCGCACAGGAGCTGCCCAAGGTGCTCCGCGGACTTGGCATCGCCATCATTTCCACATCCAAGGGCATCATGACCGACAAGAACGCCCGCGAGCAGAACGTCGGCGGCGAAGTCCTCGCGTTCGTATGGTAAGGGAGGTATAAAAGATGTCTCGTATTGGTAGAATGCCTATCGCCATCCCGGCCGGCGTCGAGGTCAAGCTGGACGGCCGTGTGTTGACGGTCAAGGGCGCCAAGGCCACCCTTACCCGTGAGATCCACCCCAACATGACCGTGGCGATCGAGGGCGCGGAGATCCTCGTCACCCGTCCCAACGACGCCAAGGAGAACCGTGCGCTGCACGGCCTGACCCGCACGCTGATCCACAACATGGTGGTCGGCGTCACCGAGGGCTTCAAGAAGGAGCTGAGCGTGCAGGGCGTCGGCTATCGTGTGTCCAAGCAGGGCAAGGATCTGGTCATGAACCTGGGCTACTCGCATCCGGTCACGATGACCGAGATCGAGGGCATCACGGTCGATGTCCCCAACCCGAACACGATCGTCATCTCCGGTCCTGACAAGCAGAAGGTCGGCCAGTTCGCTGCGGAAGTCCGCGAGAAGCGCCCGCCGGAGCCCTACAAGGGCAAGGGCATCCGCTACGTGGATGAGTTCGTCCGCCGCAAGGAAGGCAAGACCGGCGCGAAGAAGAAGTAAGGAAAGGAGAGGCGAAAAATGGTTTCGAAGAAGGATTCCAACAAGGCGCGTCTGCAGCGCCACAAGCGCGTGCGCGCGAAGATCAGCGGCACGGCCGAGCGTCCGCGTCTGGACGTTTACCGTTCTGCCAAGAATATTTATGCACAGGTCATCGACGATGTGGCCGGTGTCACCCTCGTATCCGCCTCGACTGCCGAGAAGGACTTCACCGCCTACGGTGGCAACAAGGACGCGGCCAAGCAGGTCGGTCTGTTGGTCGCCGAGCGCTGCAAGGCCAAGGGTATCGAGAACGTCGTGTTCGATCGCGGCGGCTATCTGTACCACGGCCGCGTGAAGGAGCTCGCCGAGGGCGCCCGTGAGGGCGGCCTGCAGTTTTAAGTCGGGAGGAGGTAAAACATGGCTCAGTTCAACAGGAATGATAAGCGCGAGGACGAGTTCTCCGAGAACGTCGTCTCGCTCAACCGCGTCGCCAAGACGGTCAAGGGCGGCCGTATCTTCAAGTTCGCGGCGCTGGTCGTCGTAGGTGACGGCAAGGGCACGGTCGGCTTCGGCCTGGGCAAGGCGTCCGAGGTGCCGGATGCGATCCGCAAGGGCATCGATGATGCCAAGAAGAACCTGGTCAAGATCTCGCTCAAGGGCACGACCATCCCGCACGAGGTCATCGGCGAGTTCGGCGCGGGCCGCGTCCTGCTCAAGCCGGCGGCTCCCGGTACCGGCGTGATCGCGGGCGGCGCTGTCCGTGCCGTCGTCGAGGCGGCCGGCATCAAGGACATCCGCACCAAGTGCCTGCGTTCCAACAATCCGCAGAACGTCGTGACCGCGACGATGGAAGGCCTCAAGAGCCTGCGCGATGCTGCTCAGGTGGCAGCAGTTCGCGGCAAAGCCGTAGAAGAACTGTAAGAAAGGGGTAACTCACAATGGCAAGCATGAAGATTACCCTGAAAAAGAGCTTGGTCGGCCGCTTGGACAAGCATATCGCGACCGCTCATTCTTTGGGGCTCAAGAAGATCAACGATGTGACCGTTCAGCCGGACAACGCGCAGACGCGCGGCAAGGTCAAGCAGATCGGTTACCTGCTCGAAGTCGTAGAGGAGGCGTGACCCAATGAAGCTTCACGAATTATCGCCGGCCGCGGGTTCGACCAAGCCGGCCTACCGCAAGGGCCGTGGCGCTGGCTCCGGCAATGGCAAGACCGCGGGCCGCGGCCACAAGGGCCAGTGGGCTCGTTCGGGCGGCGGCGTCCGTCCCGGATTCGAAGGCGGCCAGATGCCGCTGGCGCGCCGCCTGCCTAAGCGCGGTTTCCACAACATTTTCGGCACCACCTACGCACCGGTCAATGTTTCCGCTCTGGAGAAGTTCGAAGACGGCGCCGAGGTCACGGCAGAGGCTCTGCGCGAGGCTGGCATCGTCAAGAACGTTCTGGACGGCGTCAAGATCCTTGGCAACGGTACGCTCACCAAAAAGCTGACGGTCAAGGCCGCTGCTTTCTCCGCGTCCGCAAAGGAGAAGATCGAAGCCGCAGGCGGAAAGGCCGAGGTGATTTAAGGTGTTCCAAACCCTTAAAAACGCTTGGCATATGCCCGAGCTGCGCAAGAAGATCGTATACACCCTGTTCATCTTGGTGATCTTCCGCTTCGGCTCGTGCATCCCTGTGCCGTTCATCAACACGGATCTGCTGGCGGCGTATTTTGAACAGGCGTCTGTCTCGGGTTCGATGCTCGGCTATCTGAATATGTTCACCGGCGGCGGTCTGTCCAACGCGACGATCTTCGCCATGTCGATCACACCGTATATCAATGCGTCGATCATCCTGCAACTGCTGACCGTGGCCATCCCCGCGCTCGAGCGCATGGTCAAGGACGGCGGTGAGGAAGGCCGCAAGAAGATCGCATCGTGGACGCGCTATCTGGCGGTCGCGCTCGGTCTGCTGCAAGGCTTTTCGTTCTACACGCTGCTGCGCAGCCAGGGATTTTTGTCCAACACCGGCGCACTGGCGGCGACGGCCATCATCCTGACCTTCACCGCAGGCACGGCGCTGATCATGTGGCTGGGCGAGCACATCACCCAGAACGGCATCGGCAACGGCATCTCGATCATCCTGTTCGCAGGCATCGTGTCCCGTGGCCCCTCGCTGATCACCACGCTGATCAATCTGTTCCGCGGCGGTGCGTCGGGCGTCGTTTCGGCGCTGCTGATGATCGTCATCGGCCTTGCGGTCGTGGTGTTCATCGTGTTCATGTCCAATGCGGAGCGCCGCATCCCGGTGCAGTACGCGAAGCGTGTGGTCGGCCGAAAGACATACGGCGGCCAGTCCACCCACCTGCCGATCAAGGTCAATGCGTCCGGCGTCATGCCGATCATCTTCGCGTCGTCCATCCTCTCGCTGCCGCAGACCATCTCGATGTTCTGGCAGCCCGAGAGCGGCACGGTCGGTCATCACATCCTCAACCTGTTCTCGCAGTCCAGTCCGTTCTATATCGTGCTCTACGGTCTGCTGATCCTGGCGTTCGCGTATTTCTATGCGTCCATCCAGTTCAACCCGATCGAGATCGCGAACAACCTCAAGAAGAACGGCGGCTTCATCCCCGGCTTCCGTCCGGGTCGCCCCACGTCTGATTTCATCACCAAGGCGCTCGGCAAGGTCACCTTCGTCGGCGCGATCTTCCTTGGCGTGGTCGCGATCCTGCCGCTGGTCGTCGGCGCGATCTCGCCGACGCTGTCGAACGTCGCGCTGGGCGGCACCTCGGTCATCATCGTGGTCGGTGTCGCGCTCGATACGGTCAAGCAGATGGAGGCACAGATGCTCATGCGTCATCACAAGGGCTTTTTGGAATAATGTTGGAGGTCGATCTCACATGAATTTGATTTTACTGGGCGCTCCCGGCGCTGGAAAAGGCACGCTCGCCTCTTATCTGATCGAGAAGATGGGCGTCCCGAGCATTTCCACTGGTAACATCCTGCGCGAAGCGATCAAAAACGACACCCCCCTCGGCCAGCAGGCCAAGGGCTATATGGATGCGGGCAAGCTGGTCCCCGATCAGCTGGTCATCGATATGCTCAAGGAGCGTATCGCGCGCCGCGACTGCAAGAGCGGCTTCATCCTCGATGGCTTCCCGCGCACCATCCCGCAGGCCGAGGCGCTCGACGAGATCGCCGAGATCGACTGCGCGCTGCTGCTCGATGTGCCCTATGAGGTGATCGAGAAGCGCATGACCGGTCGCCGCGTCTGCCTGCGCTGTGGCGCGACCTATCATGTAGAGGCAAATCCGCCGCGGGTGCAGGGCATCTGCGACATCTGCGGCGACAAGCTCGTCGTGCGCAGCGATGACGAGCCCGAGGTCGTCAAGCGTCGTCATGAGACGTACCGTGAGCAGACCGAGCCGCTGGTCGGCTACTATCAGGCGCAGGGCAAGCTCAAGACGATCGATGGCTCGATCGGCATCGCGGAGACCGAAAAGCTCGCGGTCGAAGCGTTGGATCTGTGATATGATCCACATCAAAACAGAGCAGGAGCTCGCGAAAATGAGGATCGCCGGCCGCATCACCGCGCTCGCGCGCAAGGCGGCGGCCGAGGCGGTCCGCCCCGGTGTCACGACAGGCGAGATCGACCGGGTCGTCCGTCAGACGATCGAGCAGGCGGGGGCCAAGCCCTCCTTCCTCGGCTATGGCGGCTTCCCCGGCAGCGCCTGCGTGTCGATCAACGACGAGGTGATCCACGGGATCCCGTCGCCCACGCGCGTCGTGCGGGAAGGCGACATCGTCAAGGTCGATGTGGGCGCCTATATCGGCGGTTTCCACGGCGACTGTGCGTGCACCGTGCCCTGCGGCGCGGTGAGCGAGCAGGCGCAGCGCCTGATCGACGTGACCCGGCAGAGCTTCTATGAAGGTATCAAATTTGCCCGTGAGGGCTACCGCGTTTCGGATATTTCGGCGGCGGTGCAGGCCTATGTCGAGCAGCACGGCTTTTCGGTCGTGCGGGCTTACGTCGGCCACGGCGTGGGCTCGAGCCTGCACGAATCGCCCGAGGTGCCCAACTATGGCCGTCCCGGACACGGGATGCGCCTGCAGCGCGGCATGACCATCGCGGTGGAGCCTATGGTCAACGTGGGCGTGTACGACATCAAGGTACTGCCAGATGGCTGGACGGTCAAGACCAAGGACGGTCAGCTGTCCGCCCATTATGAGAACACGATCGCTATCACAGACGGCGAGCCCGAGATCCTGACCGGGATCGACGGCGAGGTGCTGTGATGGCGCAGCCGCATACGTCCGACATTGTTCTGTCGCTGACCGGCCGGGACAAAGGACTGCTCATGCTGGCCGTCGCAGAGGAGGGGGACTACCTACTGCTGGCCAACAGCCGCGCGCGGCGGGCGGAACGCCCCAAGCGCAAGCGCCGAAAGCACGTCAGTTATCAAGGCCCGTGCGATGCACGCACCCAGCGCAAGCTGCTGGAGACCGGCCGCCTGACCAACAGCGACATTCGCAAGGCGCTCGCCCTCTGGACAGGGGACGAGAACGCGAATTGACCGAGGAGGGTAAACACACATAAATGGCAAAAGATGATGTAATCGAGCTGGAGGGTACCGTCATAGAGGCGCTGCCCAACGCGATGTTCCAGGTCGAGCTGCCCAATGGGCACAAGATCCTGGCGCATATCTCGGGCAAGCTCCGCATGAACTTTATCCGCATCCTTCCCGGCGACAAGGTCACGGTCCAAATGTCGCCTTACGACCTGACCCGCGGTCGTATCACCTGGAGAAGCAAGTGATAGCAAAGCGGGCGGAGGCGCGTATGTGACCCGAGCGCCAGTGGTCGCCGGTGAGCCGGTGTCCCATCCCACCAAACAAGGGGCGACACGCCCCGATCGACGTTGATGGAGGTAAAATGACATGAAGGTAAGACCGTCTGTAAAGCCGATCTGCGAAAAGTGCAAGATCATCCGCCGTAAGGGCAAGGTCATGGTCATCTGCCAGAACCCGAAGCACAAGCAGAAGCAGGGCTAAAGGCCGGATAGGGGGGGTATCCGCTACCCCCTATGAGCGAAAGAGCGTTCCGCAGGAGCCTTCTTTCGGTATCCCGAAACGCCGCGTGAGGCGGCTGCGTCGGGGCGCATCGAGTCCGGCTGCGCCGGACCCGGATGCGGAAGCGGCTGTGCCGTTTCCATTTGATCGCCGCGCCAAAGCGCGGGGACGCGAAAACCGGGGTTTCCCCGTTTTCGGATAAATAGCCGCGCGTCATGGCGCGGGATGATGGTTTACGTGAACACGACAAGCACGCGCCCCCGGCGCGGCGCTGCAGGAGCGGAGGCGGCTCCTATACTGTGTTTGCCAACACGCCTCAGTGGAACAAATCGGAGGTTTTATAAAGTATGGCACGTATCGCCGGTGTTGACCTTCCCCGCGAAAAGCGCGTGGAGATCGGCCTGACCTACGTCTTCGGCATTGGCCGCAAGACATCCAACGAGATCCTGGCCAAGACGGGCATCGATCCGGATACCCGCGTCAAGGATCTGACCGAAGAAGAAGCCGCCAAGCTGCGTGAAGTGATCGACCGCGACTACAACGTCGAGGGCGATCTGCGCCGCGAGATCGGCCTGAACATCAAGCGTCTGGTCGAGATCGGCTGCTATCGTGGCCTGCGCCACCGCCGCGGCCTGCCCGTCCGCGGTCAGCGCACCAAGACCAATGCCCGTACCCGCAAGGGTCCCAAAAAGACCATCGCGAACAAGAAGAAGTAAGGAGGGGAACGTATAAATGGCTAAGGTACAGAAGAAGGGCGCAGCGACCCGCACCCGTCGTCGCGAGCGCAAGAACATCGAAAAAGGCGCGGCTCATATCCGTTCCTCTTTCAATAACACCATCGTTACCATCACTGACCTGCATGGCAACGCTATCTCGTGGGCTTCCTCCGGCGAGATGGGCTTCCGCGGCTCGCGTAAGTCCACGCCGTTCGCTGCGCAGACCGCGGCGGAGACCGCGGCCGCTGCTGCCAAGGAGCACGGCCTCAAGACGGTCGAAGTGTACGTCAAGGGCCCCGGCTCCGGCCGTGAGGCTGCGATCCGTGCGCTCCAGGCTGCTGGCCTCGAGGTCACTATGATCAAGGACGTGACCCCGATCCCGCACAATGGCTGCCGTCCGCCCAAGCGCAGAAGAGTATAATAAGGAGGAAACCGATCAATGGCTAAGAATACACAGCCCGTTCTCAAGCGCTGCAAGACGCTTGGTCTCTCCCCCGCTGTCCTGGGCTACTCCAAGTCCACCAAGCGCCAGCCCAAGCAGACCCGCCGCAAGCAGTCCGAGTATGGCCTGCAGCTCAACGAGAAGCAGAAGGTAAAGTTCATCTACGGTGTGCTCGAGAAGCAGTTCCGTTCCTACTATAAGAAGGCCGAGCGCAAGCAGGGCATCACCGGTGAGGTGCTGCTGCAGGAGCTCGAGCGCCGTCTGGACAATGTCGTGTTCCGCATGGGCTTCGCCAACACCCGCCGCGAGGCGCGTCAGCTGGTCAACCATGGCCACTTCTCGGTCAACGGCCGCCGGGTGGACATCCCGTCCTTCCAGGTCAAGCCGGGCGACGTCGTCGCGGTCTGCGAGAAGTCCCGTTCGACCACCAAGTTCAAGACCCTGCTCGAGGAGAACGGCAAGAAGCCCTGCCCCAAGTGGATCGACAAGGAAAAGGACACCTTTGAAGGCAAGATCGTTGCGATGCCCGCACGTGACGACATCGATTACGACGTGTCGGAGCACCTGATCGTCGAGTTGTACTCGAAATAATAGACCCTCGCTTTTGGAACGGGCGAGGCGTCTGCTCCGCCTGTTCCGTATCCAGCTTTTAACCAATGTGAAGGAGGGTACCACATGATCGAAATCGAAAAGCCGCGCATTGACTGTGAACGGCTCGCTGAGGACGGCTCCTACGGCAAATTCGTCGTCGAGCCGCTCGAGCGCGGATATGGCACCACGCTGGGCAACTCCCTGCGCCGGATCCTGCTCTCGTCGTTGCCGGGCACGGCCGCGACGAGCATCAAGATCGCCGGTGTGCAGCATGAGTTCTCCACGATCCCGGGCGTCAAGGAGGACGTGACCGAGATCGTGCTGAACATCAAGGGCATCATCGCCAAGCTGTACTGTGACGGCCCCAAGACGGTCTACATCGAGGCCGCCGGTGAGGGCGAGGTCAAGGCTGGTGACATCCACGCTGACGGCGAGGTCGAGATCCTCAATCCCGACCTGCACATCGCCACGCTGATGAGCGATGCGCGCCTGTCCATGGAGATCACGCTGACTTCGGGCCGTGGCTATGTCCCGGCCGAGAAGAACAAGCAGCATCAGACCTCCATCGGGGTCATTCCGGTGGATTCGATCTTCACACCTGTTTATAAGGTCAACTACACGGTGGAGAACACCCGTGTCCGCGACCTGACCGATTATGATAAGCTGACGCTCGAGATCTGGACGGATGGCACCATCACCGCGCGGGACGCGGTCTCGCTGGGCGCGAAGGTGCTGCGCGACCATCTCGATCTGTTCGTCGATCTGTCCGAGGAGATCGGCTCGCGCTCTACCGTGGTGGAAAAGGCCGAGGCGCAGCACGATAAGGTGCTTGAGATGACCATCGAGGAGCTGGATTTCTCGGTGCGCTCGTTCAACTGCCTCAAGCGCGCAGGCATCAACACGGTGGAGGATCTCATCAACACCTCTGAGGAGGACATGATGAAGGTCCGCAACCTGGGTCGCAAGTCCTTGGAGGAGGTCATCGGCAAGCTGGAGGCCATGGGCCTGTCGCTCGCCAAGTCCGACGAATGACCAAGACCGCATACGCGGCGGCACGTGTGCCGCGCCGCCGCTACCCGTAGATTTGGAGGTAAACACGAATGGCTAACAATCGCAAGCTCGGCCGTCCGACCGACCACCGCAAGGCCATGCTGCGTGCAATGGTGACCTACCTGCTGGAGAACGGCAAGGTCGAGACCACCCTTGCCCGCGCCAAGGAAGTCGGCCCGCTGACGGAGAAGATGATCACGCTGGGCAAGAAGAATACGCTGGCATCCCGCCGTCAGGCGATGGCTTTCGTCACCAAGGAAGCTGTCGTGGCCAAGCTGTTCTCGGAGATCGCGCCGGAGTACGCCAACCGCAACGGCGGCTACACCCGCATCATCAAGACCGGCCCGCGCCGCGGCGACGCTGCCGAAATGGCGATCATCGAGCTGGTCAAGTAAGACGGCTCACCTGTTGACAGGCAGATGACGCAAAAAAGGCTATCCAGTAGCGTGCTTACTGGATAGCCTTTTTCCTATTGCTGTCTGGTGGGGGAGGAGTGGTTGCAATTTTGACCGGCCTGTGCTATCATGGAGGTCATCTGATCGAAAAAACAAGGGAGGATGCGGCGATGCCCGACATGGAATGGATGAACAGCCTTTTGGTCGATGTGTTCGGCCGCATCAACAAGATCGAGGAGCGGGCGATCGCCGCCGGATTCGGCCATGCGGTGTCGATCAGCGAGATGCACATCATCGCGCAGATCGGCGCGGAGCAGCCCGTGCGGATGAGCCGGGTGGCGCAGGCGGTCGGCGTGACGCTGGCCACGCTGACCGTCGCCTGTGACCGGCTGGAGGCCAAGGGGCTGGTGCAGCGCGCCCGCAGCTGTCAGGATCGGCGCGTCGTGCACATCACGCTGACCGACAAGGGGCGCACCGCCTATGAGCACCACCGCGCCTTTCACGAGCGCATGGTCGCGGCGGCGCTGGCCGGGCTGTCGGGCGAGCAGACCGCTGTGCTGGCGCACAGTCTGGAAAAACTGCGCGATTTTTTCCGGCAGGAGGAGGTCGCGATGGAGCAGGCCGCACAGGGATAGCCGCGAGGCGCCATCCACATCGGCCGAAGGGGGGTCACTATGCTCACCTATCATTTGGAGCCGCACAGCAAAACGCCGCTCTATGAGCAGCTCTACCGCGCCGTGCGGGCGGACATCATGTCGGGCGTGCTCGCGGGCGGCAGCCGCCTGCCGAGCAAGCGCCAGCTCGCCGCCCATCTGCGCGTCAGCCAGATCACGGTGGAAAATGCGTACAGTCAGCTCGTAGCCGAGGGCTATCTGACCGCCGCGCCGCGCCGGGGCTACTTCGTGCAGCCGCAGCTGGCCGTGCCGACCGCGCAGCACGCGCCGTCCAGCCTGCCGCCGGTCGCGCCCGCCGCCGTCAGCGAGGCATATGCCTACGATCTGCGCACCGACGTGGTGGATAACGGCTGTTTTCCGTTCTCGACGTGGGCGCGGCTGTCGCGCAGCGTGCTCAGCGAGTACGCCGACCAGCTATTGCACGCGACCGAGCCCTGCGGCGCGGCCGCGCTGCGCACGCAGATCGCGCAGTACCTGCGCGACTTCCGGGGGATCCATGTCACGCCCGACCACATCCTGATCGGGGCGGGCTCGGAGTATCTGATCCATCTGGTGATCCAGCTGCTGGGGCGCGACCGGGTGTACGCCCTCGAGGATCCCGGCTACCGTAAGCTATACCAGATCTTCCGCGCGAATGGGGCAGCGGTGCGGCCGCTCCCGCTCGACCGGCAGGGGCTGCGGGCAGACGCGCTGGCCGCGAGCGAGGCCACCGCCGTCTATCTGACGCCCTCGCACCATTTTCCGCTCGGCACGGTCATGCCAGCCGCACGGCGGCTGGAGATCTTGCGCTGGGCATCGGCCGCGCCCGACCGCTATGTGATCGAGGACGATTACGACAGCGAGTTCCGCTATGCCTCGCGCCCGATCCCGGCGCTGGGCGAGCTCGACCGCGCGGGGCGGGTGATCTATGTCAACACCTTCGCCAAGAGCTTGGCGCCCGGCCTGCGGATCGGCTATCTGGTGCTGCCGGACGCGCTAATGGCGCGGTATCGTGAGCGGTTTTCGCTCTATTCCTCGACCGTGCCGAGCGTCGATCAGCTGACGCTGGCCGCGTTCATGCGCACGGGCGGCTTCGAGCGGCACATCAGCCGCAGCCGCAAGCTCTATCAGGCGCGGCGCGACGCGCTGCTGGACGCGCTCGATCGGGAACTCGCTGCGCTGCCGCACGAGGTCTCGCGGTCGGAGGCCGGGCTGCATCTGCTGCTCCATATGCGCAACGGGATGCTGGAGCGCGAGCTGATCGACCGCGCCAAGGCCGTGGGCGTGCGGGTATACGGCCTGTCGGCCTACTATATACCGCCGGTCAAGCCGCCGCGGGCGACGCTGGTGCTGGGTTATGCCGGACTGACCGAGCAGCAGCTCGGCGAGGCGGCTGCGCTGCTGCGGCAGGCGTGGACGTGAAAAAAGACGGCCGGATCCGGCCGCCTCAGGGGGACGTGTCATCGGGCACGTCCTTTGGTTTTTTGACCGCGTGGCCGAATACGACGGCGCGTTCGCCGAACCGCGCCCGGAGCGCGTCCACCGTCTGATCGAGCTTGCGCTGGCGGTCGCGCTGCGCGAGGTCGTCGGCCGCGTCGAACAGCGAGAGCTGCTCGCAGGCGGCCGCCGCAGGCAGCAGGTTGGCCGCCGTCACCGAGAGCAGCCGCACGGGCTGATCGGGCGGCCAATGCGCCCGCAGCAGGGCGAGGGCGGTGTCGATCAGCACGCGGGTGGAATCGGTGGGGCGCTCGAGCCCCACCTGCCGCGACCGGTCGCGGAACTGGGGGTCGCGGACGGCGAGCTGCACGGTCTGGCACAGCAGTCCCCGGCTGCGCAGGCGGCGGCCGACGTTGTCGCACAGCGCGGTGATGCCCATGCGGTACTCGTCCTCGCCCCGCAGATCGTGCGCGAAGGTCATGCTGTTGCCCACCGACTTGACCGCGCGCTCCTCGTAGAACGAGCGCACCGGCTCGTCGTCCTCGCCGCGGGCATAGCGCAGCAGCGTATCGCCCAGCTTGCCCAGCGTGCGGTGGACGAACGCCGGATCGCAGGCGGCCAGCTCGCCGATCGTGTAGATGCCCAGCTTGTCCAGCCGGGCGGTGGCGTGCCGGCCGGCATAGAGCAGCGCACTGACCGGCAGCGGCCACACCTTTTCCTTGTAGTTGGCGCGGGAGAACACCGTCGTCGCGTCCGGCTTGCGATAGTCGCTGCCCAGCTTGGCGAACGCCCGGTCGAAGGACACGCCGACCGAGATCGTCAGCCCCAGCTCGGTGCGCATCCGCCGACGCAGCGTGTCCGCGATCTGCTCGCCGGTGCCGAACAGGTGCATCGAGCCGGTCACGTCCAGAAAGGACTCATCGATGCCGAAGGGATCGACCAGATCGGTGTATTGCAGGTACAGCTCGTTGCAGAGCCGCGAATATTTGACATATTCCGCCCGATGGGGCGCGACCAGCCGCAGTTCAGGGCATTTGCGCTTGGCGCGCCAGATCGTCTCGGCGGTCTGCACGCCGCAGGCTTTGGCTTGCTCGTTCTTGGCGAGGATGATCCCGTGGCGGCTGTCCGGGTCGCCGCAGACCGCCGCAGGGCCGTCGGCCAGCGTGGGGTCGAGCAGCGTCTCGACCGAGGCATAAAAGGCGTTGCAGTCGCAGTGCAGGATCGTGCGATCCACAGGGCATCCCTCCGTTCGGTGTGTCGTCGTCCTCATTATAGCACAGTGGGTCAAAACGGGCAAAAGAAAAAGGCCGGGCGGCCTTTTTCAGCGGGCGGTTCACGACCGGGGCAGCTCGGAGGCGCAGTGGGCGCACTTGGTGGCCTCGATCGAGATCTCGCTGCAACAATAAGGACATTTTTTGGTGGTCGGCGCGGCGGGCGCTTGCGGTTTATGGCCGATGGACAGCAGCTTGTTGATCGCCTTGAGCAGGCAGAACAGCACGAGCGCCATGATCAGGAAATTGATGACCGAGGAGAGGAACGCGCCGTATCGCAGCTCGATCCCGCCGATCTGCCATGTGAACGCGCTCAGATCGGTGCTGCCGGCCGCGCCGAGGATCGGATCGATCAGGTTTTCCGTCAGCGAGCCGACGATGCTGGTGAACGCGCCGCCGATGATGACACCGACGGCCATGTCCATCACGTTGCCGCGCAGCGCGAAGGCTTTGAACTCCTCGAAGAACTTTTTCATGTTTTTTCACCTCGTCACGATGCTTTGCCAATGCTGGCACTCTTAGTATATCGGCCGCGCCGGGCGCGGTCAAGCGCGTTTCGCCCAAAAGGCACAAAAAAACGCCGCATCGCCCAGCGAACGCGCCATCGCGACAGATGTGACCGTTTTGTAATTGCGTCGTCCACAGAGATGGTCTATAATAAAAGGCGATATGTCCTGCCCGAGCAGGACGGGCAGCCGTGCGCGGCCAACGGCCGCACACCGATACGCCTATACCGGACACCGCGCCGCGCGGGCGGCGCACGAGGATAAAGCGCATGGAAAAGGGGAAACTGTCAGTGGAGAACCGGACGAACAGATCACGGAAAGGGGCGCACCAGATGAAGCGACCCAGCAAGCCCAAAGCGGATCGGCGCAGCCTGCCGCGGGCGGTGCCGATCGCGGGCGGCATCGTCGCCGCGCTGTTGGCGGCGCTGTGCGCCTTTCTCTATCTCTATCCGCCGATCTTTCCCGGCGTGACGGTCGGGACGATCGCGGTCGGCGGCCTGAGCCGCGAGCAGGCCGCGGCGCGGATCGAGGCCGAGAGCGCACCGCTCTACCGAGATGCCGAGGTGGCGGTGACGATCTATGACGCCACCTATACGATCCCGGTGCGCGACGTGCTCGAGGGCGTGGACGGCGCCCGGTCGGCGGCCAACGCCTATGCGGTCGGCCGCGAGGGAAACCCCTTTGCCCGGCTGTGGCACGTGCTCCGCGCGGCGGCCGGACAGGGCGAAGCGCCGATCGCCGCGACCGTGGATGAGGCCGGGCTGCGGCGTGCGCTCGAGGCGATCGCCGCCGAGGCGCTGACCGAGCCGGTCGCGCCGACGTGGGAGTTGGGCACGGACACCATGACGATCCACGCGGGCAAGCCCGGCGTTCACTTCGACACGGCTGCGGTCGAGCAGGCGCTGACCGACAAGATCTGCGCGATGGACTTCGAGCCGTATGCGGTCAGCACCGAGCTGACCGAAGCACCGGCGATCGACATCGACGCGATCGCTGCGGCGGTGATCGGCGAGGCGGTCAGCGCGACGGTCGATAAGGCCGACGGCCAGACGATCATCCCCGACCGAGCCGGTGTGCAGTTCGATGTCGAGCAGGCGCGGCGCATCATCGGCGATGGGTCGGCGGACAGCTACACGATCCCGGTGACGACCACGCCCGCCAAAGTGACGGCGGACGACTTGCAGGAGAAGCTGTTCCGCGACACGCTGGCGCGGTGCTCGACCGACCTCAACGAGGGCAACGTGCCGCGCACCAACAACGTCCGGCTGGCCGCCGCCGCGATCGACGGCTGCATCTTAGAGCCCGGCGAGCATTTTTCGTATAACGACGTGGTCGGCGAGCGCACGCCCGCCCGCGGCTACAAGGCCGCCGGTGCGTATGCGGGCAACGAGATCATCGACGAGGTCGGCGGCGGCGTGTGCCAGCCCTCCTCGACGCTGTATATGGCCGTGCTGCGTGCCGATCTCGAGGTGACGCAGCGCGTCAACCACTCATTCACCGTGTCCTATACGCCGCTGGGCGAGGATGCCACCGTGTCGTGGGGCGGGCCGGACTTCTGCTTCCGCAACGACACCGACTATCCGATCAAGATCGCCGCGCGGCAGGCGGACGGCACGCTGACCATGACCATCTACGGCACCAAGACGAGCGACAAGACCGTGACCACCCGCACCGAGGTGCTGGAGACCTTCAGCCCGCAGACGATCGAAAAGGTCGATCGCAGCATGAAGAGCGGCGAAAAGCGGGTCGAGACGACGCCGATCACGGGCTATTCGACGCGCACCTACAAGGTGATCACCGAGAACGGCCAGACCACCGAGGTGCTGGCCAACAGCTCGCGCTACAACAAGCGGGATAAGCTGGTCTACGTCGGCCCGGCCGCGCCCAAGCCGGTCGAGCCGCCCGCGCCCGACCCTGCGCCCGCCCCGGTCGAGGGCGACGCGCCGGACGCGCCGTCGGACGACCCAGAGCAGGGGGCGGCATGATCCCCCACACACAGCATACAGATACAGGCCGTCCGCGCACGGCCGACCGGAGAAAGGCAGGCGGATATGGAGCCCATATCGATCAAACAGCAGCGGAAAGCGATCAAACGAGCGGCGAAAGCCCACGTCAGCGCCCAGCTCGGCGCGTGCATCGGCGTGCGGCTGCTCTATCTGCTGCCTATCCTGCTCGTGCAGCTGATCGTGTATGCCCGCCCGGCCTATGCGATGCTGCGGGCGGCGGCCGATGGCGCGGAGCTGCCGCCGCTGGCGGGGCTGTACACCGGCAGCCCGCTGGGCGTGCAGATCCTGCTGCTGATCGCGACCGGCCCGTTGCAGTTCGGGCTGATGCGGTTCTACATCGGTGTGCAGCGCGGCGCAGAGCCCGACGTGAGCACGCTGTTCGCGCCCTATGCCGCGCTCCAGTCGTGCTGGACGGGCATCAAGATGATGTTCTGCCGGGCGTTCCGCGCCTTTTTGTGGACGATGGGGCCGGCGCTGCTGTGCACGACGCTGCTGACCGCCGCGCTGCTCGGCGGGATGGCGCGGGCGATGCGCTTTGGCTCGGATGAGCTGGCGGCGGTCGATACCGTGCTGCTGCTCGTGATGGCGGTGGCGTTCGTGGTGGTCATGGCCGCGATCTCGATCCGGGTGATGGCCTATGACGCGGGCTGGGTGCTGCTGGACGAGGACGAGACGCGCAGCGTGTGGGACGCGACGCGCGAGGCGGCGCAGGCGTTCCGTGGACAGTATGGCGGGCTGGCCGCGTTCGTGCTCAGCTTCGCCGGTTGGTACATCTTGATCCTTGCGGTC
>JAUNJI010000073.1:6867-7909 GCA_030533295.1 Eubacteriales bacterium | reverse complement strand
AGGCGGCGGAGACCATGTTCCAGCGCGGCGTGGCCGTGCGCGTGCTGGGCGACCTGACCGCGCTGCCGGCCGACATCCGCGCCCAGATCCGCGAGGTCGAGGCGATCGCCGACCAGCTCGGACCGGACGCGGCGACGGCCTCGCTGTGCATCAACTACGGCGGGCGGGACGAGATCTGCCACGCCGTGCGGGCGATCGTGCGCGAGGTGCAGGACGG
Organism: Eubacteriales bacterium; assembly: GCA_030533295.1. Taxonomy (GTDB): domain Bacteria; phylum Bacillota; class Clostridia; order Oscillospirales; family Butyricicoccaceae; genus Agathobaculum. The sequence continues at coordinate 7,692 of JAUNJI010000073.1, read as the reverse complement.
TGCGCTGCGGCCGGAGGACATCACCGAGGATACGATCGGCGCCCATCTGTACACTGCGCATCTGCCCGACCCGGATCTCATCATCCGCCCCTCGGGCGAGGTGCGCACGTCCAATTTCCTGCTGTGGCAGTCGGCCTATGCGGAGTATTATTTCACCGATGTGCTATGGCCGGATTTCAAGACCACGGATATGGATGCGGCGATCGATGCGTTCAACGCGCGCGAACGCCGCTATGGCGGCGCATGATCGGACGAAGCGGGGTGTAATATAATCATGAAAGCAAGAGTATCGTTCGGCGTGGGCGGCTTCGTGTTCGTCCTGCTCGCGCTGTATGTGTTCCCGACGATCGTGCTCGAGCTGGCGGTGGCCGCGCTGTGCGTGCTGGCGACCTATGAGGTGCTGGGCTCGACGCGGCTGCTCCGCAACCGGCTGGCGCTGCTGCTGTGTTTGCTGGTATCGCTCGGGCTGGCGGTGGGGCACAGCGCCGGTCTGCCGGTCAGCCTGTCAGCCGTCTTGCAGGGATTGGTGTTCGTGCTGCTGATCGGCTCGTTCGCGATCGAGCTGCGCTTCCATGACAGCATAGACGTGTCGCAGATCGCGTGGGGCTTTTTCGGCGGTCTGCTCGTGCCCTATCTGCTGCTCAGCCTGCTGCGCATCTATCAGATGGACTGCCAGCCGCTGACGGCGGCCTCGTTCCACACCGGCCAGTTTTTGGTGCTGCTGCCGCTGCTGGCGGCGTGGGGCGCGGACACCTGCGCCCTGTTTTCCGGGATGCTGTTCGGCAAACACAAGCTCGCGCCGGTGGTCAGCCCGAAAAAGACGGT
>JAUNJI010000073.1:0-6857 GCA_030533295.1 Eubacteriales bacterium | reverse complement strand
GCTGGCCGTGCTGCTGATGAACGTGTTGCTCGATCTGGAGATGCCGATCGGGGCGGCGGCCGTGCTGGGCGGCGTCGGCGCGGTGCTGGGCGAGATCGGCGACCTGTCGTTCTCGATCATCAAGCGCCAGACCGGCATCAAGGATTATGGGCATATCTTCCCCGGCCACGGCGGCGTGCTCGACCGGTTCGACAGCGTGCTGTTCGTCGCGCCGTTCGCCGAGATCCTGTTCCGAACGATATGGTGACGGATCGATCATTTTTTGCATACGAAGGACTGTGATATATGAAAAAGATCGCGATATTGGGATCGACTGGGTCGATCGGCACGCAGACCGTCGATATTTTGCCGGCGGTCGATGCGCAGGTCGTCGCATTGACGACCAATACGCGCATCCAGATATTGGAGGAGCAGGCGCGTGCCCTGCATCCCAAAATGGTGTGCGCCTATGACGAGGCGGCGGCGCGCGACCTCAAGTGTCGGCTGGCCGACACGGAGATCCGTGTGCTGACCGGCATGGACGGCCTGATCGCCTGCGCGGCCGAGAGCGGCGCGGACATCGTCGTGACCGCCGTGGTCGGCATGGTGGGTCTGCTGCCCACGCTGGCCGCGATCGACGCGGGCAAGGACATCGCGCTGGCCAATAAGGAAACGCTGGTGTGCGCGGGTGAGCTGGTCATGCGCAAGGCGCGGGAAAAGGGCGTCAAGATTTTGCCGGTGGACTCCGAGCACTCGGCGATCTTCCAGTGCGTGCAGGCCGCGCAGGGCAACCCGATCGATAAGATCCTACTTACGGCGTCGGGCGGGCCGTTCTTCGGCAAGACCGCGGAGCAGATGCGCACGGTCACGCGCGAACAGGCGCTGGCGCACCCCAACTGGTCGATGGGCGCCAAGATCACCATCGATTCGGCGACCATGATGAACAAGGGGCTCGAGCTGATCGAGGCCATGTGGCTGTACGACCTGCCGCCGGAGGACATCGAGATCGTCGTGCACCGCGAGAGCATCGTGCACTCGGCGGTCGAGTTCGTGGACGGCTCGGTGATCGCGCAGCTCGGCGTGCCCGATATGCGCCTGCCCATCCAGTATGCGCTGACGTGGCCGGCGCGTGTGCCCTGCAAGGTGCCGCGCCTGCGTCTGGCCGAGGTCGCCAAGCTGACCTTTTTCGAGCCCGATCGGCAGGCCTTCCCGGCGCTCACGCTGGCGCAGCGTGCCGCCGCGCAAAAGGGCGACCGCGGCGCGGTGCTCAACGGCGCGAACGAGGCGGCGGTCGGCCTGTTCCTCGCCGGTGAGATCGGCTTTGCCGAGATCGCCGAGCGCGTCGCGCACGCGCTGGACACGATCGCCTATCACAAGGACGTGACGCTGGACGACATCCTCGCTGCGGATGCCGCTGCGCGGGCGCTGGTGCGGGCGCAGCCGTAAGATCGACCCCCCAAGGAAAGGAGCACTGCTTTGTTGCAGATCATACTGGCGATCGTGGCGTTCGGCCTGCTGGTCATCGTGCACGAATTCGGCCATTTCATCGCCGCCAAGCGCGGCGGCGTGCAGGTGGATGAATTTTGGATCGGCATGGGGCCGACCCTGCTGCAAAAGGAGCATGGCGGTACGCGGTACTGCCTCAAGCTGCTGCCCTTCGGCGGCGCGTGCGTGATGGAAGGCGAGGACGGCGAGAGCGACAGCCCGCACGCCTTCGGCCGGGCGCGTCTGTCGCGCCGGATGCTGATCGTGGTGGCGGGCGCACTGATGAACTTTCTGGTCGGCTTTTTGATCGTGCTGGTCGTGACCCGGCCGAACGGGCCGACGGGCGGCTTCGTCGTGACGACGCTCGAGCGCATCGACCCGGCGAGCACGGCAGCGGGCGCAGGCGGCTTGCAGGACGGGGACGAGATCGTGTCGATCGACGGCTACCGCATCCTGCTGCGCGGCGATCTGGATGCCGCGCTGGCGCGGGGCGACGATGCGACCTATACGGTCGTGGTGCGGCGCGACGGCCAGCGGCTGACGCTGCCTGCGGTGACGATGGAGGCCGCGCTCACGGGCGCGGACGGCCGTCCGATGATCGGCCTGACCTTCGCTGAGCTGCCGGACAGCGTCGGGCTGCGCCTGCGCGTGGCGTGCCGCACGTCGATCAGCTATGCGCGGATGGTCTGGTCGAGCTTGGGGATGCTCGTGACCGGGCAGGTCGGCGTCGAGCAGCTCTCCGGCCCTGTGGGCGTGGCGAGCGTGATGGCGACGACCGCGCGATACAGCATCACGGCATTTTTGCAGCTCGTGGCGTTCATCTCGATCAATCTGGGCGTGATGAACCTGCTGCCGCTGCCCGCGCTGGACGGCGGCCGGTTGGTGTTCCTGCTCATCGAGGGCATCCGCCGCAAGCCGGTGCCGCCCAAGTACGAGGGCTATGTCCACGCGGCAGGGCTGTTGCTGCTGCTCGCGCTGATGGTATATGTGACCGGGCAGGACATCCTGCGGCTGATCCGCTAGCCGCAGGCGCGCCCGGATCGTGGAAAACGAATGGAAAGGAAAGGGACAGCAGATGAAACAGACCAAACAGATCATGGTACGCAACGTGCCGATCGGCGGCGGCGCACCGGTCGCGATCCAATCCATGACCAATACCGATACGCGGGACGCCAACGCGACGCTGGCGCAGATCGGTGCGCTGGCCGATGCGGGCTGTCAGATCGTGCGCTGCGCCGTGCCGGATATGCAGGCTGCCGGGGCGCTGCGGACGATCTGCGCCCATAGCCCGCTGCCGGTCGTGGCGGACATCCACTTCGATCACCGGTTGGCGCTGGCCTCGATCGAGGCGGGCGTGGACAAGATCCGGCTCAATCCGGGCAACATCGGCGGGGCGGATCGCGTGCAGGCGGTCGTGCAGGCCGCGCAGGCGCGGCACATCCCGATCCGCATCGGGGTCAACTCCGGCTCGGTGGAAAAGCACATCTTGGCGCAGTACGGCGGGCCGACGCCCGAGGCCATGGTCGCGTCCGCCCTGTATCACGTGGGGCTGCTCAATGACTGCGGCTTCGACGACATCTGTATCTCGATCAAGTCCTCGTCCGTGCCCGATACCATGCGGGCGTATCTGCTGGCGAGCGAAAAGACCGACTATCCGCTGCACCTCGGCGTGACCGAGGCCGGCACGACGTACATGGGCACGATCAAGTCGGCCGCAGGCATCGGCGGCCTGCTCGCGCTGGGCGTGGGCGACACGATCCGCGTGTCGCTGACGGATGACCCGGTCGCGGAGATCTACGCCGCCAAGGCGATCTTGCGGGCGGTCGGCCGGGCGGAGGAGGGCATCAACGTGGTGTCCTGCCCGACCTGCGGGCGCACCCGCATCGATCTGATCGGCATCGCCGAGGAGGTCGAGCGCCGCTGCGCCTCGATCCGCGGCAAAAAGCTCAAGGTCGCGGTGATGGGCTGCGCGGTCAACGGCCCGGGCGAGGCGCGCGAGGCCGATCTCGGCATCGCGGGAGGCGACGGCGTCGGGCTGCTCTTCCGCCGCGGCGAGATCATCAAAAAGGTGCCGCAGGAGCAGCTCGTCGATGCCTTGATGGACGAGATCGAGCGGTTCGGAGGAGAATGAGCGGTGGCTGGCAAGCTGATCGATATTTTTGAGAGCTGCAAGGGCATCGCACAGGAACAGCACCTCGCCGGGGGCGAGGTGCGTTCTCTCGCTTTTGGGGATCAGGACACCGTCATGGTGGTCGAGGTGGGGCTCAGTCAGGTGGTCAGCCGCAAAACGATCGCCCGCGCGGAAAAACAGATCGCCAAGCACTATGGTTTGGCGCGGGTGTGCATCGAGCCGCGCTACACCTTCGCCGACGGGTTGCCCGAGGCGTATATCCGCTCGCTCTACGACGATATGACGGTGCGGATGCCGTCCGCTCGCGGCCTGCTCGATGGCGCGGACTGGCGCTATCGGGACGGTGCGCTGCACATCCCGATGGACGAGATGAGCGAAAAGCATTTCGCCAACGCGCTGCGCCATCTGGAGGCGCGGATCCGGCGCGAGACCGCGCTGACCTGCCCGGTGCACGCGGTGCGGAAGGAAACGGCAGAGCTATACGACACCGCGCTGCCCGACCGCGCGGCGATCTTGCAGCAGGCGGTCGCGGAGGCGGCCGCCGCGCCGGCCGCGCCCAAGCCCAAGGCCAAAAAGCCGCGCACCGGCGCCCGGACGGAGCATACCGGCTACCAGCGTCCGCGCGCGGAAAAGGTGCGGGAGGACGACCTGATCTTCGGCAAGCTGATGCAAGATCCGATCGTGTCGGTCAACGAGGCGATCGCGGCCTATGATGTGATCACCGTGCAGGGCGAGGTGTTCTTCACCGACCATAAGGAGATCCACAGCAAAAAGACCGGCAAGGACTATGTCAAGATCGCGTTCGACATGACCGACCGCACCAATTCGGTGCGCGTGTCCAAGTTCCTCGCGGCGGACAAGGCGGGCGATACCGCGTCGAAGATCAAGAACGGCCTGTACTGCACGGTGCAGGGCAAGATGGTGTACGATGCCTATGCCAAGGAGATGGTGCTCGAGCCGACCGGCATCGTCAAGGCCAAAAAGGCCGTGCGACAGGACAAGGCCGAGGGCATGAAGCGCGTCGAGCTGCATCTGCATACCAATATGAGCGCGATGGACGGCATGACCTCGACCGCAGCGCTGCTGTGCCGCGCCGCCCAATGGGGACACCGCGCGATGGCGATCACCGACCACGGCGTGGCGCAGGCGTTCCCGGAGGCGCTGCACGCGCAGGAGGGCAAGCAAAAGAGCATCATCGGCGACATGAAGATCATCTACGGCATCGAGGCGTATTACGTCAACGACGCGGATACGCTGTCGGTCGTGCGGGGCAAGTCGGCCGAGCCGCTGACCGGCACGTTCATCGTGTTCGATTTGGAGACGACCGGCCTCAACCCCGCGTCCGAGGAGATCACCGAGATCGCCGCCGTGCGCGTGACCGACGGGGCGATCTGCGATGCGTTCCAGACCTATGTCGATCCGCACAAGCCGATCCCGGAGGAGATCACCAAGCTGACCGGCATCTCGGCGGAGACGGTCGCCGGTGCGCCCGATCTGCGCGAGGCCGTGCCCCAGTTCCTCGCATGGGCGGGGGAGGGGCAGTACCCCCTCGTCGCGCACAACGCGGGCTTCGATATGGGCTTTTTGCGGACGGCCTGCAAGCGGCTGGGCATCGTGCGCGACTTCACGGCGATCGATACGCTGGAGATGAGCCGCTTGATGCTGCCGCATCTCCATAAATTCAAGCTGAACGTGCTGGCCAAGGAGCTGGCGGTCGGGCCGTTCGAGCACCACCGCGCCAGCGAGGATGCGGCCGTGCTCGGCCGGATCTTCGTCAAGCTGCTCGCGCGGCTCCGGGACGAGCTGCACGCGGTCACGGTGGCCGACATCAATCCCGTCCTCGCCGCGACGACCGACCGCAAGAACAAGCTCAAAAACCTGCCGCGCTATCATTTCATCATCTTGGTGCAAAACCAAAAGGGCTTGCGCAACCTATATCAGCTGATCTCCAAGAGCTTTTTGGAATACTATAATAAACGGCCGATCATGCCGCGCTCCGAGCTGATCCGCCACCGCGAGGGGCTGATCTTCGGCTCGGCGTGCGAGGCGGGCGAGGTGTTCCGCGCGCTGACCGGCGGCGCGGAATGGGACGAGCTCAAGCGGCTGGCCTCGTTTTATGATTATCTGGAGATCCAGCCCATCGGCAACAACCGCTTCATGATCGGCAAGGGCATGGCCAAGGACGAGGAGCAGCTGCGCGACTGGAACCGCGACATCCTGCGTCTGGCGGACGAGCTGGGCAAGCCCTGCTGCGCGACCGGCGACGTGCACTTCCTCGAGCCCGAGGACGAGGCCTTCCGCCGCATCCTGATGGCCGGGCAGGGCTTTGGCGACGCGGACGATCAAGCGCCGCTGTACTTCAAATCGACCGACGAGATGCTCAAGGAGTTCGCCTATCTGGGCGCCGACCGCGCCTATGAGGTCGTGGTCGAGAACACCAACCGGATCGCCGACCGGTGCGAGGTGATCCGCCCCGTCCCGCGGGAGAACTATCCGCCGCATATCGACGGCTGCGAGGACGATCTGCGCGATATGTGCGTCCAAAAGGCCAAGCGCATCTACGGCGACCCGCTGCCCGAGATCGTGCAGGCGCGGCTCGACCGCGAACTCAACTCGATCATCGGCAACGGCTATGCGGTCATGTACATCATCGCGCAAAAGCTGGTGACGAAGAGCCTGCAAGACGGCTATCTGGTCGGCTCGCGTGGGTCGGTCGGCTCGTCGCTCGCGGCGTTCATGTCGGACATCACCGAGGTCAACTCGCTCGCGCCGCATTATCTGTGCCCGGACGATAAATACATCGAGTGGCACGAGGAGCTTTCCTGCGGTGTCGATCTGCCGGATAAATGCTGCCCGAACTGCGGCAAGCCGCTGACCAAGCAGGGCTTCAATATCCCGTTCGAGACCTTCCTCGGCTTCGAGGGCGACAAGGTGCCCGACATCGACCTGAATTTCGCAGGCGAGTACCAGTCGCGCATCCACTATTACACGGGCGAGATCTTCGGCCACGATCATGTGTTCCGCGCGGGCACGATCGGCACGGTGGCGGAAAAGACCGCCTATGGCTATGTCAAAAAATACATGGACGAGCGCGGGATCGAGTGCTCCCGCGCCGAGGAGAACCGCCTGACGGCGGGCTGCACGGGCGTGCGCCGCACCTCGGGGCAGCACCCGGGCGGCGTGGTCGTCGTGCCCAAGGAGATCGAGATCTACGATGTCTGCCCGGTGCAGCACCCGGCGGACGACCCGGATTCCGACATCA
>JAUNJI010000113.1 GCA_030533295.1 Eubacteriales bacterium | reverse complement strand
CTTGGGGTCGTCCGGCGGGTCGGGTTCGACGATCGGCGGTTTGGGATCGACCGGCGGCTCGGCGGCATATTCATTCGTGAACGTCACCGCGTCCGTCTTTTCGCCCGCCTGCCGGATCGTGTATACGGACTGCAACGCATCGTTCTCATCATAATAGATCGTCAAGTTTAGAGTGTATTTTGTATCGTCATATGTACAGTTTTCATCCGTCCCCGGGGTCTGGGCGATCGTATAGCGGTGGCTGCCGAGATCGCGCGCCGTATACTCCGGCTGCTGGAACGCCTCTGCCACGCCCGGCACGAGCGTCAGTGTGCAGGTCTTGCCATCGCTGTTCGGCGGCATGGGCGCGGTTTCCTTTTCCGCCGTCAGCGTGACCGTATACCGCTCCGCAGGCGACGGTTTTCCCGCTCCTGTCGCCGTCGCGGTGACGGATAGCCACCCCTTCTCCGCCGTCTCGGCCGCCGTGGTCATGCCCGACAGTCTGGCCGTCAGCGGCTGGATCACGGTCGCCGTCGCCGGTACGCCGGTCGCCACCAGCACGGCCAGCAGCGCCCCCGCAAGGCACGTGCGGTATCCTTTTCTGCTCATCGTTTCCCCTTCTTCCTGTCCTGCTGCCCGCGTGCGGCGGGCGCATGATCGTTTTTCCCCTCAGATCCCCCGTCTGCGGACGATCGTGATCACTTTCGCCTGCACTGCCCGCACCGACAGCGCCCCGTGGTCGCGGCTGTCCACGCTCTGCGTGCGGTGGTCGCCCAGCAGGAACACCCGCCCCGGCGGCACGGTATACGGATACTCGATCGCCTCTTTGGCATAGCTGGGATAGACGATCGCCCCGCGCTGCACGCCGCCGTTGACCAGCAGCGTGCCGCTCTCGTCCAGCATGACCACGTCGCCGCTCTGCGCGATGATACGCCCGATGCGGCGCTCGCCGCCCACTGTATAGACCACCACATCGTTCTTGGCATAGTCCCGCCCCAGCCGGAACGCGATCACCAGATCGCCATCCTTGATCGCTGGGAACATCTCGTTGCCCCGCGCCTGCATGAGCAGGAACACGTGGCTGAGCAGCAGCCAGCACACCGCCGCGAGGCACAGCACGCGCCCCAGCAGGCGGAGATAGCACTGCCGCAGGCTGACGGCCTTGCGTCGCGCCGCGATCACGTCGGCGGGCGTGGGCGGGGACGCGCCTCTGCGCGATCTAGCCATCGTTCCACCACCCCTCCCGGCGCTGTCGCTCGAGCAGCGCGTCATAGCGCACCCGCTCGGCGCGGATCACGTCCTCATACAGTCCGTTGAGCGTTTCGATCTTGCGCCACACATCGACCTCGTCCACGCCGCCCAGCGGCAGCCGCTTGAAGCGCAGCTGCTCGAGATACGCCGTGACCGCCTGCCACGGCTGCGCGGGCGACTGCGCTGTGCGCGATCGCGTCCGGGCGCGTGTTTTCCGGCGCTGTGCACGCGGCTTGAGGTGCTTGGGGGTATAGACCTCCCGTTCTCCCT
>JAUNJI010000072.1 GCA_030533295.1 Eubacteriales bacterium | reverse complement strand
TAATTTTACGCCCATCCTATTGCCATGTCAAGGGGTTTCGTGATCTGTCAAGACATATCTCGCGCGCAGCTTATTGGGCGGGCGGGATGTGTCTTTTGCGCTTTTTATCTGATGTTTTCGGGGCGGACGGCCGCCCGCGGCCACTGTCAGTGCGCATACCTGCGCCGGCCGCCGCCGGGAGGACACGCCCCACACCATGCACGTGCGATATGAGGAGGTGTCGTAAGTATGGATAAACGTGATACGCTGTTGATCGCTTCGGACAGCGATACCGAGCGCATGGCACTGCGCGAGCTGTTCCAGCACTACTATCATCTTTTGGAGGCCAACAACACCGAGCAGGCCGCGCTGTTGCTGCATCAGAACCACTCGATCGTGTCCTGCGTGCTGCTGTCCGTCGAGCGCGATCCGTCGGCTGCGGGCGAACTGCTGCGTTCGCTTTGCACCAAGGGCGAGGAGGGCGAGATCCCGGTGATCCTGCTGCTGCCCGCCGACATCGACGACGAGACGATGATCGTGCTGGACACCTACTCCACCGCCATCCTGCGCAAGCCCTATCCCGACCGGGTGCTGCTGCATCGGGTGCGCACGCTGCTCGCGCTCTATCAGCGCCACGCCGCCCTGCAAAAGCAGCTCGAGGACAAGGAGCGGCAGCTTCGCTACTCCAACAGCCAGATGATCGATGCGCTGTCCAACATCATCGAGCAGCGCTCGCTCGGCGCGGGGCAGCATATCCAGCGGATCCGCGGCTTCACCCGCATCCTGCTCGAGGAGATCGCCGCCAGCTGGCCGGAATACGGCTTGGACGCGCACAAGATCGACCAGATGTCGAGCGCCGCCGTGCTGCACGACATCGGCAAGATCTCCATCCCGGACGAGATCCTCAACAAGCCGGGCTATCTGACCAAATCCGAGTTCGAGGTCATGCAGACGCACACCACCAACGGCTGTCAGATCCTCGCGCAGCTGCGCAGCGTGGTCGATGAGGAATATCTGCGCTATGCCTACAACATCTGTCGCTATCACCACGAGCGCTGGGACGGCCGGGGCTATCCCGACGGGCTGCGCAAGGACGAGATCCCGATCTGCGCCCAAGCGGCCGCCGTGGCCGATGTGTATGACGCGCTGACCAACGACCGCGTGTACAAGGCCGCCTACCACAGCGACCGCGCCGCCACCATGATCCTCAACGGCGAGTGCGGCGCGTTCTCGCCCAAGGTGCTCGAGAGCTTCAAGGCCTGCGCTTCCCGCTTCGCCGAGCTCGAGCGCTATTATAAGGAAGAAGCCACCGCCGAGTATCCCGTTCCGGCCACGCCGATCCTGAGCAGCGAGTCGATCGCGGTCGGCAGCTCGGCCGCCGACCGCCTGCAAGCCAAGCATCAGGCGCTGCTGTATTACCAGAACGCCACCGTGCTCGAGGCCGACCTCATCACCGGCGTGTTCCAGCTGCTCTACAACCCCAACCCGGATTACCGCGTGCCCAAGGGCACGATGAGCTTTTTCGCCTTCGCCAACCAGGTGGCCAACGAGCAGATCCACCCGGACGACCGCGAGCGCTATCTGGCCGAGGTCAACCACTGCCACAACGCGCTGTTCGAGCAAGGCCAGCGCAAGCACAGCGTGTGCGCCCGCATGAAGGGCGTCGCGACCAGGCGCTATCGCCCCTATATGTTCTCGACCATCCGTATCGACGCGGAAGATCCCAACTCCCGCGACGTGCTGCTGGTCTGTCGCCCGCTCGACGAGCGCGCGCCGATCAACTGCGCGCCCGGCCAGACCCGCTTGCAGGCCGATCCCCATCTCCAGACCGTGCTGCTGTGCAACACGCTGTTCATCCGGCACGACATCGACCTGAGCATCATCGGCGGCATCGGCATCCTGTGGGAGCTGACCGGCTACTCCAAGCAGGAGATCGATGTGCAGTTCGGCGGCAGCCTGCTCGAGCTCGTCCACCCGTCCGACCGCACGCGGGTGCTCCGCCGCATCCGCGACCAGCTCGCCTTCGGCACGACGGTCGATCTCGATTTCCGCATCAACACCAAGCTCAACGGCGACGTGTGGGTGCTCGGCCGCGCCTCGCTCTACACCGACCAGAACGGCGAGGAGTACTTCTGCGTGTTCTTGCAGGACGACTCGAACAGCCACAACGTGCTCGATCGGCTCCAGCAGGCCGCCGACTACCGCGACATCTTCCTCCGCCGGTCGAGCGACATCACCTTCATCTGGGACATGGTCGCCAAGCAGTTCACCGTGGACGAAAAATGGGAACAGCGCTTTGGCCACGACCCCTGCGACGCCCAGTTTGCTGACACGCTCGAGGGCGCACACCACCTGCACCCGGACGACGTGCCGACCATGTACGCCTTCTTCGACAAGCTGCGGGCGGGCGAGCCCTATGCCGAGGCCGACGTGCGCATCCTGCGTGTGCGGGGCGGCTATCTGTGGAGCCGGTTCCGCGCCGGTGTGCTGCTCGACAGCGACGGCACGCCGCTCCGCGCGGTCGGCGACATCTTGGACATCGATTCGCTCAAGCGCGAGGGCACGGTCGCCGACATCTCCTTCCAGCAGCGGATCGTCGATGCGTGGAGCGGCGCGTCGCTGGACGCGGAGACGCGCCAAGCGTTCTTCACCTATATGTTCCGCCGTTTCCAGCAGGCGCAGGATCTCGACGCCGAGCTCCACCGGGCGTTGGTCACGATCTGCCAAGCCGCCGGGGCGGGACGGGTCTATTTCTATGAGATCGATCCCTCCCATCAGGAGTGCCGCCGGGCGTTCGACCACTACGAGACGGACGTGCCGCCCCTCACCACCGAGCAGGAGGCGCTCCACTACACCATGGGCTATGCCGCGTGGCTCGACCGCTTCGATGAGCACGGTATACTGTGCATCCCGGACACGTCCTACCTGTCCGGGCCCGAGCGGGCGGTCACGCACGAGCTGGGCGTGCAGGCCGTCCTGCAATACCGCATCGAGGAGGACGGCCAGCTCTACGGCTTCGTCGGGCTGGACGACTATCGCTCGCCGCGGATCTGGACGACCGAGCAGGTCGAGGGCTTCCGCACCTTCATGCAGATCGTGTCACTGTTCCTCATCAAGGCGCGCGCCATCGCGCGCGGCCGCCAGCATGAGGAGGAGCTGGCCACCATCCTCAACCATCAGGATATTTGGGCGTATGTGATCGACAGCGACCACTGCCTCCAGTTCCTCAACGAAAAGATGCGGGCGCTCACGCCCGCCGGGCGGAGCAAGCAGCGCTGCTACGAGGTGTTCATGCGCCGCGGCTCGCCCTGCCCGGGCTGCCCGGCTTTCGCGCTCAAGGACGGCGTGACCACGGCCAGCGCCGACATCGAGAACCCCTACCTCAACCTGCGGATGCGCGTCACCGCGACCGCGATCCGCTGGGAAGGCCGGGATGCGGTGTTCATCCGCTGCACCGAGCAGCGCAACGCCCTGCTGACCGATGCCGCGCCCCAGCCCAACCCCTTCAAGAGCGTGCTGCACCCCGATGTGCTGGCTCACACCGGCTGCGTCGATCGCAGCGACCCCGAGCTCATGCTGGCCGCGCTGCAAACGCTGATGGATCACCTGCCCGGTATGCTGTTCGTCAAGGATCTCGACCTGACCTACCGCGCCAGCAACCTGGCCTTCGCTCAGATGACCGGCAAGCACGCCGCCCACGAGGTGGTCGGCAAGCCCGACAAGGCCGTGTTCACCGACAACAAGCTGATCACGCGCTACACGGCGGACGACCGCAAGCTGCTGATCGGCGGGCGCGATCTGGTCGATTATATCGAGCCCAGCACGGACGAAAACGGCGAGGCGCGGTACAACTCGACCTCCAAATACATCCTGACGAGCGAAAACGGCATCCCGGTCGGCCTGCTCGGCATCTCGCAGGACATCACCAAGGAGATCCGCTCGCGCTATCGCTATGAAAAAGAGGTCGATTACCTGTTCACGCTGCCGCGCGACGTGTTCGTCGCCCGCCTGATCGACATCGACGACTGGCGCATCATCGGCCAGCGCTCCAAGCCGATCAAGGGCTACGACCTGCCGGCCTATGACTCGGTCGATCATATGCTGGCCGACATCAAGCGCGGTCTGTGCGACGCCAGCGCACAGGATGCCCTGTATTTCTATGAGGAGTTCTCGCCCACCTTGCTGCGCAACCTGCACAACAGCGGCCGCTCCCAGATCGAGATGGAGCACCTGTTCTACTTCCCCAACGGCGAGAGCGCGTGGGTCCGCAACGAGATCAAGTTCCTGACCGATCCGGCCGACGGCCACCGCTGCCTGATGCTGGTCGTGCGCGACATCGACAGCGAGCGCCGCACGGCCGACGAGATGATCAAGACCGCCAGCACCGACGCGCTCACCGGCGTGCTCACCCGGGGCGCGGGCTTCAAGCAGTTCGAGGAATTTTTGCGCACCGAGGGCAAAAACGACACACACGCTGTGTTCATGATCGACGTGGACAACTTCAAGTCGGTCAACGACCTGTTCGGCCACCCGGTGGGCGACAAGCTGCTCTGCGATTTGGCCGACGCGATCCGCAGCTGCTTCCGCGAGGACGACTTCATCATCCGCATGGGCGGCGACGAGTTCCTCGTGTGCGCCAAGCGGATGCCGACCAACCGCGCCGTGCAGGACAAGGTGGACGAGCTGCTGCAAGCCGTGCGCCGCGTGCGGGCGGCCAACACCGAGGCCATGGTCTCGACCAGCATCGGCATCAGCCTGTATCCCGAAAACGGCGCCACCCCGATCGAGCTGTTCACCCGGGCGGATGAGGCGCTCTATCGCGCCAAAAAGAGCGGCAAGAACCGCGCAGCCTTCGCCTCGGACGAGCACGTGCTGTACGAGGGCAGCACGTTCGCCATGCGGTATGAGGACTACAACTCGCTCGTCACCGACCACGCCGGGCTGTTCTGCTATATCGCCGATCTGGAGACGCATGAGCTGCTGCACCTCGATCAGACCATGATGGACGCCTATGGCATCGCCTCGCCCGAGGGCTATCAGGGGCGCAAGTGCTACACCGTGCTCCATGGCCGCAGCGAGCCGTGCGCGTTCTGCAATAACGATACCTTGCAGGAGGGGCGACCCTGCGAATGTACCTACTATAACGCCTTCTTGGGCAAGCAGATGCACGCGACCGACCGCAAGCTGCACATCAATGGCCGCTGGTGCCGCTTGGAGATCGCCCGGCCGACCAACGACGCGCCGGATGCGCCCGATGTACCGCCCGACGCGCCAGATACGCCGACAGACGCGCCGGATGTACCGACAGACGCGCCGGATGCGCCGGATGTACCGCCCGACGGCGGTGCGCCGGTCTGACCGATCGGTATTTCCCGGGACATCCCACGACCAAATAGCCAAACAGCCGAGGCACGCGCCTCGGCTGTTTTTTTGGGGCAGGGGAGGGGCGTTCGCGCTATCGCACGGCGGTCGGTGTCCGTCCAGCGCGGTCAACTCAGATCCGCGATTTTTGGCAAAAAACAGCAAAAAGACCTGCTTTTGACCGCTTACCGATCAAAACTGCCATTTTCTACCGAGCGGTGGGGTTGACGATCGCCGCCGTGGTGTTATAATGAGAATCGTGATCGTAGACATCACGTCACGCTCTTGTCAGGGACCATGAAAGGGGGCTTTACACATGGAAAGAACAGATCCCAGATACCGCAATTTCATCCAGATCTTGCATGAGGAACTTATCCCTGCGATGGGGTGCACCGAGCCGATCTCGCTGGCCTATGGCGCAGCCAAGGCGCGCGAGGTGCTGGGCTGCCTGCCCGATCGCATCTTGGTCGAGGCCAGTGGCAACATCATCAAGAACGTCAAGAGCGTCGTGGTGCCCAACACCGGTGGCCTCAAGGGCATCGAGGCCGCTGCCGCCGCCGGCGTCGTCGCCGGGCAGGCCGATCGGGTGCTGGAGGTCATCGCCACGGTGAGCGACGAGCAAAAGGCTGCCATCCGCGCCTATATGGACAGCCACGAGATCGTCGTCCGCCCGACCGAGGGCGATGTCGTGTTCGACATCATCCTGACGCTGACCGCGGGCGAGGATTCGGTCAAGCTGCGCATCAGCGACTACCACACCCACATCGTGCTGGTCGAAAAGAACGGCACGGTGCTGCAATCGGCGGGCACGACCACCGATGCGGGCGATGCCGAGGGACTGACCGACCACAGCTGCCTGAACGTGCAGGACATCGTGGACTTCATCGAGTCGATGGAGGTCGCGGACGTGGCCGAGCTGGTCGAGCGCCAGATCGACTACAACTACGCCATCGCACAGGAGGGCATGACCAATCCCTACGGCGCCAACGTCGGCAAGGTGCTCA
The DNA here is from genome assembly GCA_030533295.1 of Eubacteriales bacterium. GTDB lineage: Bacteria > Bacillota > Clostridia > Oscillospirales > Butyricicoccaceae > Agathobaculum. Next base: position 1,960 of record JAUNJI010000072.1, on the reverse strand, counting down.
AAAACCACTATGGCGACGATGTCAAGTTCCGGGCGCGGTACATGGCCGCCGCGGGCTCGGATGCGCGGATGAACGGCTGCGAGATGCCGGTCATCATCGTGTCGGGCAGCGGCAATCAGGGCATCACCGCCTCGGTGCCGGTCATCGAATACGCCAAGGAGCTGGGCGCGTCCCACGAAACGCTGCTGCGGGCGGTCACGCTGAGCGACCTGCTGGCCGTGCACATGAAGACCGGCATCGGCCGCCTGAGCGCCTATTGCGGGGCGGTTTGCGCGGGCTGTGCCGCGGGCGCGGCGATCAGCTGGCTGGGCGGCGGCGGCCTGCGCGAGATCTCGCACACGCTGGTCAACGCGCTGGCCACCATCTCGGGCATGGTGTGCGACGGCGCGAAGGCCTCCTGCGCGGCCAAGATCGCGGCCTCGGTCGATGCCGGTATCCTGGGCTGGCAGATGATCCAGGACGACCAGCAGTTCTACGGCGGCGACGGCATCGTCACCAAGGGCGTCGAGAACACGATCGACAACGTCGGCCGTCTGGGGCGCGTCGGGATGCGCGAGACCGATCGCGAGATCCTGCGGATCATGACCGGCCAGCCCGACATCCCGTGACACCACCACCACACACCTCACCCTTATCACACAGGGGGCATCCGCCCCGATCGAAACAAGGACACGAACGGTAAAAAAAGGAGGAGATCATCATGACTGCTGAGAAAAAGGGAATGAGCTTGCCGCTCAAGCTACTCATTGGTATCGTCATCGGTATCGTTTTGGGTCTGTTCCTGCCGGAGCAGGCCATGACGATCGTCGTCACGCTCAAGTATGTGCTCAACCAGCTCATCATGTTCTGCGTGCCGCTGATCGTCATCGGTTTCATCGCGCCTTCGATCACCAAAATGGGCTCGAACGCCACGCGGATGCTGGGCGTCGCGATCATCATCGCCTATACCAGCACGGTGCTGGCCACCGCGATGAGCATGGTCGCGGGCTACATCCTGGTGCCCCATCTGCCCATCGCCTCCACGATGGAGGGTCTGCGCGAGCTGCCTGCGGTCGCGTTCCAGCTCGACATCCCGCAGATCATGCCCGTCATGAGCGCGCTGGTGTTCTCGGTGCTGATCGGCCTGTCCGCCGTTTGGACGCAGGCCAAGATCGTCACCACCGTGTTGCAGGAGTTCCAGAACATCGTGCTGGCGATCGTCAAGCGGGTCGTCATCCCGATCCTGCCCTTCTTCATCACGCTGACCTTCTGCGGCCTGAGCTATGATGGCACCATCACCAAGCAGCTGCCCGCCTTCCTGCTGGCCATCGTCATCGTCATGGCGGGGCACTACATCTGGCTGGCTGTGCTCTACGGCGTCGCGGGCGCGTATTCCGGCCACAATGCGATGGACGTGCTCAAGCACTACGGCCCGGCCTACCTGACCGCCGTCGGCACCATGTCCTCGGCGGCGACGCTGGCGGTCGCCCTCGACGGCGCGCGCAAGAGCAAGGTGCTGCGTTCGGATATGGTCGAGTTCGGCATCCCGCTGTTCGCCAACATCCACCTGTGCGGCTCGGCGCTGACCGAGACCTTCTTCGTCATGATCGTCTCGCAGGTGCTGTACGGCCACCTGCCCAATGTGGGCACGATGGTGCTGTTCATCCTGCTGCTGGGCATCTTCGCGATCGGCGCGCCCGGCGTGCCGGGCGGCACGGTCATGGCCTCGCTCGGCCTGATCACCGGCATCCTCGGCTTCGATGGCGACGGCACGGCGCTCATGCTGGCGATCTTCGCCCTGCAGGATAGCTTCGGCACGGCGTGCAACGTCACCGGCGACGGTGCGCTCACCCTGATGCTGACCGGCTATGCCGAAAAGCACGGCATCGCCCAGCAGAACATCTCGCTCGATCTGTGAGCGGCTGACAAAAAAAGAGGGGGCACGCGCCCCCTCTTTTTTTGCGCCCTGCGGCACGAAAGC
>JAUNJI010000071.1 GCA_030533295.1 Eubacteriales bacterium | reverse complement strand
AAGCATGAGCACTGGTCTCATGTCGCTATGGTATAATTTTTAAATAAGCTGTATAATGACCACCTTGTGGTCATTATACCGCGATCCCACCGTTCGCGCAAGCCTTCCCCCCTGCCGCGCGGGCGGCGACGACGAACAGACCGCCCGAAATGGGCGGTCTGCTCGTCAGGCGAAATGCTTCATGATGTCCTTGCGCATCCGCGCGATGATGCGCTTTTCCAGCCGGGAGATGTAGCTCTGCGAGATGCCGAGCAGATCCGCGACCTCCTTTTGGGTCATCGGCGTGGGCAGGCCGATGCCGAAGCGGAGCGAGATGATCCGCTTTTCCCGCGCGGGCAGCTGCGCGAGCGCGTGCAGCAGCAGCGTCCGATCGACATCGTCCTCGAGCGGGCGCAGCACGCTGTCCGGCTCGGTGCCGAGGATGTCGGACAGCAGCAGCTCGTTGCCGTCCCAGTCCGAGGACAGCGGCTCGTCGAACGAGACCTCGGCGCGTCGCCCGGATACCTTGCGCAGGTGCATCAGGATCTCGTTCTCGATGCACCGCGAGGCATAGGTCGCCAGCTTGACGTTCTTATCGCGCCGGTAGGTGCTCACCGCCTTGATCAGCCCGATCGTGCCGATCGAGATCAGATCCTCGACGCCCACGCCGCTCGACTCGAACTTGCGCGCCAGAAAGACCACCAGACGCAGGTTGTGCTCGATCAGCGTGTCGCGCGCCTGCCTGTCCCCGGCCTGACAGGCCGCCACGGCCGCCGCTTCCTCCTCGGCCGTCAATGGCGGCGGCAGCACCTCGCTCCCGCCGATGTAGTATACCGCCTTGCCGACCAGCCACCGCCGCAGCCAGCCGACGATCGTGTTCCAGATCATATATCGCTCCCTTTCACACACCGATCAGCCCATCATACGCGCCGCGCCCGATCTGCGCAGGGCCGACCGCACACACGCAGTCGAGCGCACGCCCATCTGCGCGGCACACCGCATCAGGCCGAAAGTACAGCAGCAGCCCGTGCTCCGTGCCGACCGCATGATAGGGCAACAGCCCGCAGCGGCCAGCTAGGTCGGGCGGCAAACTGTCCAGCTGCGCCACCGCATCGGGCGGCAGGCCGTCCACGCCCAGCAGTGCCTCCCCCACTGCCCGCTCGAGCACGACCACCGGCCGTCCGCCCACCGGCTCGGTCAGCGCGTTGCCGGTATCGTGCAGCACGCGCACCGCCTGTTCGCGGCCTGCGAAGCGGATCGTCAGGCGCTCCACCTCGCGTCGGAGCACGCCATGCCGCGCATCGTCCCGCAGCAGCACGCCGCTCACCGCATAGCTGACCGCTGCCGCGAGCAGCAGCACGCGCAGCGGCACCACGAAGTAATAGCCCGCGCCATAGCGCAGCTGCCGTCCCGCCGCCGTGCCCAGTGCGCCCGCCAGCCCGGCGAAGCCCGCCGCCACGACCAGATAGAGCGCACACAGCCGCCCGAACGCCCGTTGTCCGGCGAACGCCGCCGCGCACATCCCACCGCCCGCCAGCAGCCGCAGCGGCCACACGGCCAGCCACGGCTGTACGGCTGCCAGCATCGCGTACAGTGCGCCGGTCGCCGCCCCGGCGAGCAACCGCCACCGCCGGACGCACGCCCCGCCCAGCCGGGCAGCCGCCAGCAGCGTGATATAGTCCATCAGCAGATTGACGCCGAACAGCACATCCAGATAAACGACCATGCCGCACCTCCGCTGTGGTCTATCATAGCACAGCCGGGCGACGAGATCTGCCGAACCGGGTACAGGGCAAAACGCGCGAAAAAAGAGCCGATCCGGTCGGATCGGCTCCTGTTTTCTCGCATGGTGTCACAGCTGCGCGAAGCGTGCGAGCAGCGTGGCCGCCTGCTCGACATCGGACACTGCGCACATCTCGCTGGGCGAGTGGATATACCGCGTGGGGATGGACACCGCGCCCACCTGCACGCCCGCGCGCGTCCGCTGCAACGCAGCGGTGTCCGTGCCGCCAAAGCGCAGGATCTCGCGCTGGGTGGCGATGCCGCAGTCCGCACCGGCCTGCTCGAGCGCCGCGCACACCGCCGGTGTGCAGATCACCGAGCGATCCATCACCTTGATCGCCGGCCCCTTGCCCAGCGCGACCGCCATCGGCGCTTTTTGCTCGGGCAGGTCGCCCGTGTCGGTCACATCGACCGCGACCGCGACCGCCGGCTCGACCGCGAAGGCCGCCGCCCCCGCGCCGCGCAGGCCGACCTCCTCCTGTGCGGTGAACACGAAATAGAGGTCGTTATCGGTCTGGACATCAGCGAGCTGCTCGAGCGCGAGCAGCAGCGCCACGCAGCCGATTCGGTCGTCCAGATAGGGGCCGCAGAGCACGCCGTTCTGCTCGAAGCGCGGCGCATCGAACACCGCGAAGTCGCCCACCTGCACGAGCGCCTCGGCCGATGCACGGTCGCGTGCGCCGATGTCGATGAACAGCCCATCCAGCGTCAGCTCCTTGAAGGGCGTTTTCTCTTCATAGGAGATCACGCCGCGCGTGCCGTTGGCGAAACGCACCGTGATGTTGATGAGGTCGCCGTAGAACAGCCCGCCCACCTGCGAAAAACGGATAAAGCCCTTTTCGTCGATATAGTTCGCCACCACGCCGATCGAATCCATATGCGCGGCGAACAGCAGCTTTTTGCCGCTGCCCTTTTTGCGGCAGATCAGGTTGCCCAGCGCATCGGTCGTGATGTCATCGATATAGGCGCCCGCGATCGCGGCGATCGCCTCGCGCACCGCGTCCTCGCGGCCGGACGGGCCGAACGCGCCGCCGATCTCGTCCCACAGTTCAAAGACCTTGCTCATTCGGTCTCGCCTCCCAATTCTTCCAGGAATGTGCGCGCGGCGGCCAGCACCGCCTCGCAATCGGATACCGCCGCCACCGAGGACGGCGAATGGATATAGCGCACGGGCGCGGCAGCCGCGCATACGCGCACGCCCGCCCGGCTCCTGTGGATGCGTCCCGCATCCGTGCCGCCGGACACCCGCGTTTTGGTCTGCCACGGGATCCCGCGCCGGGCGCAGCCGTCGCGCAGCAGCGCGAACAGTTCGGCATCGTAGATCGTCGCGCCGTCCATGAAGGGCAGCACCACGCCGCCGCGCACCGCGCAGACCGCCTTGCCGTCCTTCACCTCGGCCAGATTGGCCGCGGTCGTGCCCTCGAGCACGAGGGCGAAGCCCGGATCGAGCGCATAGGCCATGCTGGCCGCGCCGCGCAGGCCGGTCTCCTCCTGCACGGTGAAGCAGAACCACGTGTCGATGGGCGGCTCATCCTCGAGCAGGCGGAGCAGCGCCGCACAGCCCACGCGGTCGTCGAGCGCTTTGGCCTTGAGCAGCCCGTCGCCGAACTCGACCACCGCCGCATCGAACACGCCATAATCCCCGAGCGATACCTGCGCCTCTGCCGCGCTGCGGCTGGTCGCGCCGATGTCGATATACAGATCGCGGGTCTTGGGCATGGTGCGCCGCTCGGCGGCGGTCGTCAGATGGACGGCCTTGATGCCGATCACGCCCGCCACCGCGCCAAAGCGCACGACGCGGCCGATGACCACGCGCGGATCGACCCCGCCGACGAAGCCGAACTTGAGCATCCCGTCCTCGGTGATCCCCTTGACGATCACGCCCACCTCGTCCATATGGGCACACACCACGACCGGGCGGTCGAGCGCCGTTTTGCCCTTGCGGAACACCATCACGTTGCCGATCGCGTCCGTTCGGATCGCATCGGCATAGGGCGCGGCGTGTTCGAGCACGAACGCCCGCACCGCGTCCTCACAGCCCGCAGGAGCGGGCAGCGCACACAGCGTTTTGAGCAGTTCGATCATGCGTCCACCTCCCCATCGAAGTCCGCCAAGAACTGATAGAGCAGCTCGGCCACCGCCTCGACATCGGACAGCGCGACCACCTCGACCGATGTGTGCATATATTTCTCCGGGATCGACAGCAGCGCGGTCGCGATGCCGTGCGCGACGATCTGCATCGTCCAAGCGTTGGTGCCGGTGTCGCCCTCCATCACCTCGAGCGTGTGGCCGATGTCGTTGGCCTTGGCCGTCTTGATGAGCGCCCGCGTCAGCCCGCGGTGCAGGTTGGGGCCCATGCCGATCGCGACGCCGCTGCCCAGCTCGAACGTGCCGTCCGAGGGGCCGTCGGGCGTTTTGCCGTGGGTCACATCCACCGCGATCGCATAGCGCGGCTGCACGGCGAACGCGCCGGTCTGTGCACCCAGCCCGGTGACTTCCTCTTGGGCGCTGATGAGCACCGCCACATCGCAGCGGCGCTTTTGCGCCTGTCCCAGCTTGTCCAGCGCCCGTATGATCGCGGCCACGCCCGCGCGGTCGTCCAGACATTTGCTGCAAAGCTGCCCGCCGAGCAGCTCGACCGGCTGCTGGGCGAACACGATCGGCGTGCCGACCGGGATCTGGTCTTTCGCGTCCAGCAGGCCGGTGTCGATCGTCATCTGGTCGATCGGGATGGCCTTGTCCTGTTCGCCCGCCCGCAACAGATGCGGCGGCAGGCAGGACACCACGCCGTATCGCGGCTCGTCGGTCAAGATCGTGACCTCGGCCGCCAGCAGCATCCGCGGATCGACCCCGCCGACCGGCGCGAAGCGCAAAAAGCCGCCCTCCAGCACCTCGGTGACGATAAAGCCGATCTGATCGAGGTGGGCGTCGAGCAGCACGGTCTCCGCGTCCTCCCGCCCGCATTTTTTGCAGGCGAGCACATTGCCGTTCCGATCGACCTCGACCGTATCGCAATACGGCTGCAACAGCGCGGCGACCTGTCGCGCCGCCTGCTGCTCGAAGCCGCTGACCGCCGGCAGGTCGCACAGCGTCCGCAGCAGTTGTTTGAGCTGCAAAGGATCTCCCCCTTTTTCGTCATTTCGTTTCCCTTCCATTATACCCGCTCGTCCGGCGGGATACAATATCTCTCGCGCAGATCCTCCGTTTTGGCCTGTATCGCGGCCTGTCCACCGCCTATTTTATGCCATCCGCACAGCAAAAGCGCGTTTTCGCGGTCAAACCGCGCCCGCCGCAGCCGCCCGGCAGCCGCATCACACAGCTTTTCCCATGAAAAACAGCATTTTCATCTCATATCGGCGCTTTTTTCGCACAACATACTAGCAGCAAGACCCCAAAACCAATCCATTTCAAAGGAGAGAGTATCATGACGAAAACCAAGAACGGTTCCAGCCAGGGCATGGTGCCCGAGGCACGCGCGGCGATGGATCGCTTCAAGATGGAGGCGGCGGCTGAGGTCGGCGTTGATCTCAAGAAGGGCTACAACGGCGACCTGACCTCCCGCCAGGCCGGTTCGATCGGCGGCCAGATGGTCAAGAAGATGATCGAATCCTACGAGCAGAAGCTGGCCGATCAGGGCTGATCGCTGCTGCCCACTCGCCGCCTGACCGGCGGCGCCCAAACGAGCGCACAGCTCTCGGGCTCGACCCGGGCGCTGTGCGCTTTTTCGCCGTGCGCGAAAGAAATACAGAAATTTTGCGAAACCACGTGCCTTGTCCGCCGTTTTCTGCTATACTGATAACGATCCAAACGACGCGATAGCAGGAGGAATGACATCATGACCAACCGTTGCACCTACATCCCCCAGATCATGCTCCCTCGACCGGCGATCGACCTGTCCCGCTGGGCGGTCGTCGCCTGTGACCAATACACCTCGCAGCCCGAATACTGGGCGGAGACCGATCGCCTCGTCGGCGATGCGCCCTCCACCCTGCGGCTGACGCTGCCCGAGGTCTATCTCGAGGATGCCGACGTATCCGCGCGCACCGCGCAGATCCACCAGACCATGCGCCGCTATCTGGCCGATGGCACGCTGCGCACGCTGCCCGCCGGCATCGTGCTCACCGAGCGCTGGTCGGGCGGCGCGTGCCCGCGCCGCGGCATGGTGCTCGCGATGGATCTGGAGGCGTATGACTATGCCCCCGGCTCGGCTTCGCTGATCCGGCCGACCGAAAAGACCGTGGTCGAGCGCATCCCGCCCCGCCTGCAAGTGCGGCAGGGCGCGAGCATCGAGCTGCCGCACATCATGATCCTGATCGACGACCCCGATCGCCGCATCATCGAGCCGCTGTTCGCGCAGACCGACCGCTTTGAACAGGTGTACGACACCGATCTGATCCAAAACGGCGGGCACATCACCGGCTGGTTCGTGCCGCAGGGCGCGGAGACCGACGCGATCGAGGCCGGTCTGGAGGCGCTGTGCGACCGCGACGTGTTCGACCGGAAATACGGCTGCACCGAAGCGCAGGCGCTGCTGCCCTATGCGGTGGGCGACGGCAACCACTCGATGGCGACGGCCAAAGCCTACTGGGAGCAGGCCAAGCAGGGGCTGTCCCCGGCCGAGCAGGCCGACCACCCCGCGCGGTATGCACTGGTCGAGGTGGTCAACATCCACGACGAGAGCATCCTCATCGAGCCGATCCACCGCATCCTGTTCGGTGTCGAGCCCGATGCGGTGCTGCGCGAGCTGACCGCCTTCTACGCGGCACAGGGCTGCACGGCCTATGTAGCAGAGCGCGCACCGGCCGATCCCGCCGCCCACAGCTATCCCCTGCTGTCCCAAACGCGCCGGGGCGTGTTCGTCGTCGAGCAGCCCAAGTGGGCGATCCCGGTCGCCACGATCCAGACCGGGCTGGATGCCTATCTCGCCGCCCACCCCGCCGTCAAGATCGATTACATCCACGGCGAGGACGTGACCGCCGCGCTCGCCGCCAAGCCGGGCAACCTCGGCTTCGTGCTGCCGGACATCGCCAAGAACGACCTGTTCCGCGGCGTGGTGTTCGACGGCGTGCTGCCCCGCAAGACCTTCTCGATGGGCGAAGCACACGAAAAACGCTACTATATGGAGGCCAAGGCCATCGTCAAGTGACCTTTTCCTCCGCCTGTTGGGACGCAGCCGCTTGTGCTGCGTCCTGTTTCGTCCAGCGCAGCGTGGCGCGGCCGCCCGCCACCGTGCACCGCACGCACGCAGGCGCGAGCGCGAACGGCGCGTCCGGCGCGAAGGTGCAGCTGAGCAGCAGCGCGTCCCCTGCCGGGGCGACGTGCACCGCGCCGTTATCCAGCAGTGCGTCCAAGATCTGATCCCCCGTGCGCAGCGGCGGCGCGGGCGCTTGGACAGGGCGGTCGGGTCGAGCCGGTACAGGCGTTTGCGTCGGCTCCGGCCGTTCGGCCAGATAGCACCGCTGCGGCGCGGTCTGGGCGCAGCCCGCCGCCTTGAGCGTCTCGCGCGACAGATGGCGCGACAGGCGCAGCCGTCCCTGCTGCGGCGCAGGCAGACCGATGAGCAGCGGCGCACCGGCGGTCTGCCCATAGCAGCGCAGGAGCGGCGGCGCGCCCGTCGGCCGCGCACAGTCCAATTCCACCTGCACGCCATAGGCATCGGGCAGCCAATCGAGCGTGCCCACCTCCGCGCCTGCATACTGCACGTCCAGCCGCATCGCCAGCCCCCCTATCGAAAAAGCGCGTATCCCACATACCGTAGGATACGCGCTTTCGTTCGGCGATATGACGCGCTCAACCGCGCACGCCGCCCAGTCCGAAGCTGACGGCCAATGCCTGATCGACATGGCGCATCGCCGTTTCATCGAGCGACCCCATCTTTTCGCGCAGGCGGCGCTTATCCAGCGTCCGGATCTGCTCGGTCAGGATGATGGAGTCCTTGGTCAGGCCATAATTGGGCGCACCGACCGCGATATGGGTGGGCATCTTGGCCTTGTTGACCCGCGATGTAATGGCGGCCGCGATCACCGTCGGGCTGTACCGGTTGCCGACATCGTTTTGCACGATCAGCACCGGGCGGATCCCGCCCTGCTCGCTGCCGACCACCGGGCTGAGGTCAGCGTAATAAATATCGCCCCGTTTGATGTTGTTGCTATCCACGTTCATCCACGCTCCGATACGATAGGATCTGCGGTCTGCCCGCAGACCTATTATCCCCGCGCCGCAGCAAAATATAACCATCGGTCGAACTTTATCCGGCGCGAGCACAGGGGGCAGCCCCCTTCCATCCTATGCGCGATGGGCGCGTCGGGTCATTCGATGTAAAATCGCGGTACGCGGCGGCTGACCGCGCAGAGCACCTCATACGAGATGGTGTCCGCAGCGGCGGCCACGTCCTCCGCCGTCCACACGGCCGGTCCGAACACAGTCACCGCATCGCCGCGGGCGACCTCCACGCCATCCGGCACGCGCACCATGCACATATCCATGCAGATCCGGCCGAGCACGGGCGCCTTGCGGCCGCCGAGCACGACGTGCGCACGCCCCGAGCCGGTGCGCAGATAGCCATCTGCATAGCCGACCGACACGACCGCGACCCGGGTCGGCTCGTCCGTCTGATAGGTGCGGCCATAGCTGACCGTGGTCTGCGGCGGGATCGTCCGCACCTGCACCACACGCGCCTTGACCGTCATCGCCGGTCTGATGGCGAGCGTGGGCGGCACGGACGCATCCGGCCGGTAGCCATACAGGATGATCCCCGCCCGCGTCATCGTGCAATGCATCCGCTCATGGTGCTCGATCGCGCCGCTGTTGGCGCAGTGCCGCAAGGGCAGTTCGAGCCCCGCATCGCGCAGCGCATCGCACACGGCGGTGAAGCGATCGTATTGCAGCGCGGTGTATGCCGCGCCCTCGGGCACATCGGCCACGGCGAAATGCGTGAAGATCCCCTCCGAGCGCAGCCCCGGCAGCGCCGCACAGGTCAGGATCTGCTGCACGGTCTGCTCCTGCTCCCATGCGGCAAAGCCCAACCGCGTCATGCCGGTATCCAGCTTATAGTGCACGGTCAGCGTCTCGCCGGTCGCCACCGCCGCTTCGGACAGCAGCCGCGCGGTCTCGACATCATACACCGGCGCGGTGATGTGGTACTGCGCGATGGTCTGCATATCGGCCTCGTCCACGTAGCCGAGGATCAGGATCGGCTTGGTGATGCCGTTCTCGCGCAGCTCGACGGCCTCCTCTGCCGTTGCTGTCGCAAAGCCCCAGATATA